>NZ_CAUQCJ010000030.1:0-23058 GCF_963516515.1 uncultured Streptococcus sp.
CGAACGGCACGTACGGTGGTGTGAGAGGGGCTAGAGATTATCCCCTACTCGATTTCACAAAACTAGTTTAAAAGACTACGCTATTTAAACTAATTTTGAGAATGAATATATAAGGATATCCAGAAATATAGTTGGTCAACCTTTGGTCAACTTTTGTATTTTGAATATACCTTAGATGGTGACGATGTCTTGGTATATCTGATATTCACTTACATATTCTAACTTATTTTAACTAAGATAAAACTGTAGTGGGTTGAAGAAAAGCTATGATCGAGAAAGGACAAATTTCGTCCTTTCTTTTTTGATGTTCAGAGCGATAAAAATCCGTTTTTTGAAATTTTCAAAGTTTCGAAAACCCAATGCATTGCGTTTGATAAGTTTAATGAGATTATTGGTTGTCTCCAATTTGGCGTTAGAATAGGGTAGTTGAAGGGCGTTGGCAATTTTTTATTTATCTTTGAGGAAGGTTTTAAAGATGGTCTGAAAAAGAGGATGAAGCTGTTTTAGATTGTCCGCAATGAGACCGAAAAATTTCTCTGATTCCTTATTCTAAAAGTGAAAAAGTAAGAGCTGATAGAGCTGATAGTGGTGTTTCAAGTCTTCTGAATAGCTCAAAAGCTTGTCTAGAATCTCTTTATTCGTTAAGTGCATACAAAAAGTAGGGCGATAAAATCGTTTATCACTCAGTTTACGACTATCTTGTTGAATGAGCTTCCAGTAACGTTTAATAGCCTTGTATTCATGGGATTTTCTCTCAAACTGATTCATGATTTGGACACGGACACGGCTCATAGCACGGCTAAGATGTTGTACAATGTGAAATCGATCTAGAACGATTTTAGCACACGGAAAAAGCTGTTTAGCCAAGTTGTAGTAAGGGCTAAACATATCCATAGTAATGATTTTCACTCGACATCGGACGGATCTATCATATTTAAGAAAGTGATCTCGGATGACAGCTTGTGTTCTCCCCTCAAGAACAGTGATGATATTGAGCTTTTCAAAGTCCTGAGCAATGAAACTCATCTTTCCCTTGGTAAAGGCATACTCATCCCAGGACATAATCTCAGGAAGATGTCTAAAGTTATACTCAAAGTAGAAGTCATTGAGCTTTCGTATGACAGTTGAAGTTGAAATGGAGAGCTGATGGGCAATGTCGGTCATAGAGTTCTTTTCAATCAGCTTTTGAGCAATCTTTTGGTTGATGATACGAGGGATTTGGTGATTTTTCTTGACGAGGGAAGTCTCAGCCACCATCATTTTAGAGCACTGATAGCACTTGAAACGTCGCTTTTTTAGAAGAATTCTAGTAGACATACCAGTCGTTTCAAGATAAGGAATCTTAGACGGTTTTTGAAAGTCATATTTTTTCATTTGACTTCCGCAATCAGGGCAAGATGGAGCATCGTAGTCCAGTTTAGCGATGATTTCCTTGTGGGTATCTCTATTAACAACATCCATAATTTGGACATTAGGGTCTTTGATATCGAGTAGTTTTGTGATAAAATGTAATTGTTCCATATGAATCTTTCTAATGAGTTGTTTTGTCGCTTTTCATTATAGATCTTATGGGACTTTTTTTCTACAACAAAATAGGCTCCATAATATCTATAGGGGATTTACCCACTACAAATATTATAGAGCCTAAGAAATGAGCATATTTCTTTCCTTGTCTGGCGGAATTGGTTATAATATACGGTACAAAGGAATGAATGAATATGTATCGTGTTATAGAAATGTACGGAGATTTTGAACCTTGGTGGTTCTTAGAAGGTTGGGAAGAAGATATTGTAGCAAGTAAGAAATTTGACCAGTATTATGATGCTCTCAAATACTACAAAACTTGCTGGTTTAGATTGGAACAAGAATCCCCTCTTTATAAAAGTAGAAGTGACTTGATGACCATTTTTTGGGATCCAGAAGACCAACGTTGGTGTGATGAATGTGACGAGTATTTACAACAATACCATTCTTTGGCTCTTTTGCAGGATGAGCAGGTTATCCCAGATGAAAAACTACGTCCAGGCTATGAAAAACAAACAGGTCAGGAAAGGCACCGTGCTTGCCGTATGAAATTAAGATAGAGAAAAGTAACTTTTTTGGAGTTGCTTTTTATTTTTTCCAAATCTTTGCGAATAGTATAGGTGAGGAGGTAAGTATGGTTCAAGAAATTGCACAAGAAATCATTCGTTCGGCTCGGAAAAAAAGGGCGCAGGATATTTATTTTATCCCTAAGTTAGATGCCTATGAGCTTCATATGAGGGTAGGAGACGAGCGCTGTAAAATCGGTTGTTATGATTTTGAAAAGTTTGCGGCTGTCATCATTCACTTTAAGTTTGTGGCGGGTATGAATGTGGGAGAAAAGCGACGTAGTCAACTGGGTTCCTGCGATTATGCCTATGGCGATAAGATGGCGTCCTTACGTTTATCCACTGTAGGCGACTATCGAGGGCATGAGAGTTTGGTTATTCGCTTGTTGCATGATGAGGAGCAGGACTTGCATTTTTGGTTTCAGGATATTGAAGAACTGGGTAAGCAGTACAGGCAACGAGGACTCTATCTTTTTGCTGGTCCAGTCGGAAGTGGTAAGACAACCCTGATGCACGAATTGGCCAAGTCCATCTTTAAAGGACAGCAAGTCATGTCCATCGAAGATCCTGTAGAAATCAAGCAGGACGACATGCTCCAGTTGCAGCTAAATGAGGCAATCGGACTAACCTATGAAAATCTGATAAAACTTTCCTTGCGTCATCGTCCGGATCTTTTGATTATCGGAGAAATTCGGGACAGTGAGACGGCGCGTGCAGTGGTCAGAGCTAGTTTGACAGGTGCGACAGTCTTTTCAACCATTCATGCCAAGAGTATTCGAGGTGTTTATGAGCGCTTGTTGGAGTTGGGTGTGAGTGAAGAGGAATTAGCAGTCGTTCTGCAAGGAGTTTGCTACCAGAGATTAATCGGGGGAGGAGGAATCGTTGACTTTGCAAACAAAGACTATCAAGAACACCAGCCAACTAGCTGGAATGAACAGATTGACCAGCTTCTTAAAGATGGACATATCACAAGTCTTCAGGCTGAAACGGAAAAAATTAGCTACAGCTAAGCAAAAAAATATCATCACCTTGTTTAACAATCTCTTTTCCAGCGGTTTTCATCTGGTGGAGATAATCTCCTTTTTAGATAGGAGTGCTTTGTTGGACAAGCAGTGCGTAACCCAGATGCGCACGGGCTTGTCTCAGGGCAAATCATTCTCAGAAATGATGGAAAGTTTAGGATTTTCAAGTGCCATTGTTACTCAGTTATCCTTAGCTGAAGTCCATGGGAATCTTCACCTGAGTTTGGGAAAAATAGAAGAATATCTAGACAATCTGGCCAAGGTTAAGAAAAAATTAATTGAAGTAGCGACCTATCCCTTGATTTTGTTGGGATTTCTTCTCTTAATTATGCTGGGGCTACGTAACTACCTACTACCTCAACTGGATAGTAGCAATATTGCCACCCAAATTATCGGCAATCTGCCACAAATTTTTCTAGGCATGGTAGGGTTTGTTTCCGTACTTGCACTTTCAGCACTCACTTTCTATAAAAGAAGTTCGAAGATGCGCGTCTTTTCTATCTTAGCACGTCTTCCCTTTCTTGGAATCTTTGTGCAGACCTATTTGACAGCCTATTATGCGCGTGAATGGGGGAATATGATCTCGCAAGGAATGGAGTTGAGCCAAATTTTTCAGATGATGCAGGAACAAGGTTCTCAACTCTTTAAAGAAATTGGTCAAAATCTAGCTAGAGCCTTACAAAATGGTCAGGAATTTTCTCAGACTATAGTGACCTATCCGTTCTTTAAGAAGGAGTTGAGCTTGATTATTGAATACGGAGAAGTCAAATCAAAGCTAGGTAGTGAACTAGAAATATATGCTGAAAAAACGTGGGAATCCTTTTTTACCCGAGTCAATCGCACTATGAATTTGGTTCAGCCACTAGTTTTTATCTTTGTGTCACTTATTATCGTTTTACTCTATGCAGCAATGCTCATGCCCATGTATCAAAATATGGAGGTAAATTTTTAACATGAAAAAAATGATGACATTCTTGAAAAAAGCGAAAGTGAAGGCTTTTACACTTGTAGAGATGTTGGTGGTCTTGCTCATCATCAGCGTGCTTCTCTTGCTCTTTGTACCTAATTTGACCAAGCAAAAAGAAGCAGTCAACGACAAAGGAAAAGCTGCTGTTGTTAAGGTGGTGGAAAGCCAGGCAGAACTTTATAGCTTGGATAAAAATGAAGATGCTAGCCTAAGAAAATTAAAAGACGATGGACGCATCACAGAAGAACAGGCTAAAGCTTATAAAGAATACCATGCTAAACAAAATACCAGTCAAACCGTTGCAGATTAAGGCCTTTACCATGCTTGAAAGTCTCTTGGTTTTGGGACTTGTGAGTATCCTTGCCTTGGGCTTGTCTGGTTCTGTCCAGTCCACTTTTGCGGCGGTAGAGGAGCAGATTTTCTTTATGGAGTTTGAAGAACTCTATCGGGAAACCCAAAAACGCAGTGTAGCCAGTCAGCAAAAGACTAGTCTAAACTTAGATGGGCAGACGATCAGCAATGGCAGTCAAAAGTTGACAGTTCCTAAAGGAATTCAGGCACCATCGGGACAAAGTATTACATTTGACCGAGCTGGGGGCAATTCGTCCCTGGCTAAGGTTGAATTTCAGACCAGTAAAGGAGCGATTCGTTATCAATTATATCTAGGAAATGGAAAAATTAAACGCATTAAGGAAACAAAAAATTAGGGCAGTGATTTTGCTGGAAGCAGTAGTCGCTCTAGCTATCTTTGCCAGCATTGCGACGCTTCTTTTGGGGCAAATTCAAAAAAATAGGCAAGAAGAAGCAAAAATCTTGCAAAAGGAAGAAGTCTTGAGGGTAGCTAAGATGGCTTTGCAGACAGGTCAAAATCAAGTAAACATAAACGGAGTTGAGATTCAGGTGTTTTCTAGTGAAAAGGGATTGGAGGTCTACCATGGTTCAGAACAGTTGTTGGCTATCAAAGAGCCATAAGGTCAAGGCTTTTACCTTGTTAGAATCCCTGATTGCCCTCATTGTCATCAGTGGAAGCTTACTCCTCTTTCAAGCCATGAGTCAGCTCCTCATTTCAGAAGTTCGCTACCAGCAACAAAGCGAGCAAAAGGAGTGGCTCTTGTTTGTGGACCAGTTGGAGGCAGAATTAGATCGTTCGCAGTTTGAAAAAGTGGAGGGCAATCGTCTCTATATGAAGCAGGATGGCAAGGATATTTCTATAGGTAAGTCTAAATCAGATGATTTTCGGAAAACCGATGCCAGTGGACGAGGTTATCAGCCTATGGTTTATGGCCTCAAATCTGCACAGATTACAGAGGACAATCAACTGGTTCACTTTCGTTTCCAGTTTCAAAAAGGCTTAGAAAGAGAGTTTATCTATCGTGTGGAAAAAGAAAAAAGTTAAGGCAGGTGTTCTCCTCTATGCAGTCACCGTGGCAGCCATCTTTAGTCTTTTGTTACAATTTTACTTGAACCGACAAGTAGCCCACCATCGAGACTATGCTTTAAATAAAGAAAAATTGGTTGCTTTTGCTATGGCCAAGCGAACCAAGGATAAAGCCGAGCAAGAAAGTGGGGAGCAGATCTTTAATCTAGGTCAGGTAAGCTATCAAAACAAGAAAGCAAGCTTGACGACAGTGGTTCGTACACCTAAGAGCCAATATGAGTTCATCTTTCCTTCCGTCAAAATCAAAGAAGAGAAAACAGATAAAAAGGAAAAGGTAGTGACTGATTCAAACGAAAAAGCGGAGAAGAAAAAATCAGAAGAGAAGCCTGAAAAGAAAGATAATTTCTAGCCAATCAAGATACTTTGTGCTAAACTAAAAGCATGAAACATGATTTTAATCACAAAGCAGAAACTTTCGATTCACCTAAAAATATCTTCCTCGCAAACTTGGTTTGTCAAGCGGTCGAGAAACAGCTTGATCTTCTATTAGACAAAGAAATTCTGGATTTCGGTGGAGGGACGGGTCTATTAGCCTTGCCCCTAGCCAAGCAGGCTAAGTTTGTCACTCTTGTAGACATTTCTGAGAAAATGCTGGAGCAAGCTCGTTTGAAAGCGGAACAGCAAGCAATCAAGAATATCCAGTTTTTGGAACAAGATTTACTGAAAAATCCCTTGAAGCAAGAGTTTGATCTCATTGTTGTTAGTCGGGTTCTTCATCATATGCCTGATTTGAATGCAGCTCTCTCACTGCTTCATCAACATTTGAGGGAGGATGGACAACTCCTCATTGCTGATTTTACCAAGACGGAGACCAACCATCATGGATTTGATTTATCTGAACTGGAAAACAGGCTAATTGAGCATGGTTTTTCATCTGTGCATAGTCAGATTCTCTATAGTGCCGAGGACCTGTTTCAAGGAAATTACTCAGAACTCTTTTTTACAGTAGTCCCAAAATCACTCGCCTAGTCAGGGAGTGATTTTTTTATAAGGATGGAAAAAAGCAGGGAAATTTGATAAGATAGGAATATGGATTTTGAAAAAATTGAACAAGCTTATACCTATTTACTAGAGAATGTCCAAGTCATCCAAAGTGATTTGGCGATCAACTTTTATGACGCTTTGGTGGAGCAAAACAGCATCTATTTGGATGGTGAGACTGAGCTAAATCAGGTCAAAGAGAACAATCAGGCTCTTAAACGCTTAGCACTTCGCAAGGAAGAATGGCTCAAGACCTACCAATTTCTCTTGATGAAGGCTGGGCAGACAGAACCCCTGCAGGCCAATCACCAGTTTACACCAGATGCCATTGCTTTACTTTTGGTGTTTATTGTGGAAAAGTTGTTTAAAGAGGAGGAGAACACTATCCTCGAAATGGGTTCTGGGATGGGAATTCTAGGCGCTACTTTCTTGACTTCGCTTGATAAAAAAGTGGATTACTTGGGAATGGAAGTGGATGATTTGCTGATTGATTTGGCAGCTAGCATGGCAGATGTGATTGGTTTGCAGGCTGGCTTTGTCCAAGGAGATGCCGTTCGTCCACAAATGCTCAAAGAAAGCGATGTGGTCATCAGCGACTTGCCTGTTGGCTATTATCCTGATGATGCCGTTGCGTCGCGCCATCAAGTTGCTTCTAGTCAAGAACATACTTACGCCCATCACTTGCTCATGGAACAAGGACTTAAGTATCTCAAATCAGACGGATATGCTATTTTTCTAGCTCCGAGTGATTTGTTGACCAGTCCTCAAAGTGATTTGTTAAAAGGGTGGTTGAAAGAGGAGGCAAGTCTGGTTGCCATGATTAGTCTACCTGAAAATCTCTTTGCTAGTGCTAAACAATCCAAGACTATTTTTATCTTACAAAAGAAAACTGACATAACAGTAGAACCCTTTGTCTATCCACTTGCTAGCTTGCAAGACGCAAGTGTTCTAATGAAATTTAAAGAAAATTTTCAAAAATGGACTCAAGGTACTGAAATATAAAATAGATTTTGTTATAATAGATGAAAACGCTTAAAAGAGGAGTCTTGTTATGACAAAAACAATTGCAATCAATGCAGGAAGTTCAAGTTTAAAATGGCAATTATACTTAATGCCAGAGGAAAAAGTGTTAGCCAAAGGCTTGATTGAACGTATCGGTTTGAAAGATTCAATTTCAACTGTTAAATTTGATGGTCGTTCTGAACAACAAATTTTAGATATCGAAAATCACACGCAAGCCGTTAAAATTTTATTGGATGACTTGATTCGTTTCGATATTATCAAGGCTTATGATGAGATTACTGGTGTTGGACACCGTGTTGTTGCAGGTGGAGAATATTTCAAAGAATCAACAGTTGTTGAGGGTGATGTTTTAGAAAAAATTGAAGAGTTGAGTTTGTTGGCTCCTCTCCACAATCCAGCCAATGCAGCAGGTGTTCGTGCCTTCAAGGAATTGTTGCCAGACATTACCAGTGTAGTTGTTTTTGATACTTCATTCCACACAAGTATGCCAGAGAAAGCTTATCGCTACCCTCTACCAACAAAATATTACACAGAAAACAAGGTTCGTAAATATGGTGCTCACGGTACAAGTCACCAGTTTGTAGCAGGAGAAGCTGCAAAACTCTTGGGACGTCCATTAGAAGACTTGAAGTTAATTACTTGCCACATCGGTAATGGTGCTTCTATTACAGCGGTTAAGGGTGGTCAATCTGTCGATACTTCAATGGGCTTCACTCCACTTGGCGGTGTGATGATGGGAACTCGTACAGGGGATATTGACCCAGCTATCATTCCTTATTTAATGCAATATACAGAGGACTTTAATACGCCGGAGGCTATTAGCCATATTCTCAATCGTGAGTCAGGACTCATGGGAGTTTCAGGCAAGTCTAGTGATATGCGTGATGTGATTGCTGCTAAAAAAGAAGGAGACCATGATGCTACCTTAGCATATGAAATCTATATTGACCGTATCCAAAAACATATTGGGCAGTACCTTGCAGTCCTAAATGGAGCAGATGCTATTATCTTCACAGCTGGTGTAGGTGAAAATGCAACCGATGTACGTAAGGATGTTATCTCAGGAATTTCTTGGTTTGGTTGTGATGTTGATGATGAAAAGAATGTCTTCGGTGTTACAGGAGACATTTCAACAGAGGCAGCTAAAATCCGTGTCTTGGTTATTCCAACAGATGAAGAATTAGTCATTGCCCGTGACGTTGAACGATTGAAAAATAAGTAAAACTAGAAAAAATATTTAGTACAAGGAGTTGGGAAAGAGATTTTTCCAGCTTCTTTTTTAACTTAACTAGCTTTGAAAGGATAGCTGTTGCTGCTTTTGAGAAGAGTTAAAAGTGATAAAAGATAACTTATTTCTAATTTTCGCTTAGAATGACAGGTGTCATCGATTAATATTTTATATTATGTCAATTTTTTCTTGTATCCGCTTACAATTTATACTATAATAGTACTGTAATAAGTTATAAGAGCTGTTGTATCGTTCTTGGTTTATAGTTATGGAGGTAACATCATGGGTACTATTATGGAATTTGCAACAGAAAAACAGATTGAATCATTTCTTTCAACTTGTCATATCGAGGGACAAAGAAATTTTCTGATGGCTTTTAAGAAAAAAACATGGCTGAAATCATTTATTGATTTTTTCATTATAGGAGGAGCCTACTATGTTCAGTCGAGTGTGAAGCCAAAGATTATGTCATTCACACCTAAGGGGATTTACTTGATGGACATTAGTGATGTAACTGAAAATCGTCCTAATCAAGTCGTGGAGATGCCTTGGAATCAAGTCAAAGATTTTACTTATAAGGCAGTCTTGAATACAGTTAGGCTGAACTGGAACTATCAAAATGAAGACTATATTTTTTCTGTGGATGTCGGTCAGGTTAGTCAGCATGTAGGTCAGTATCAATTTAACAAAGACCATTATGACTATTTAGCCCAACACGATTTCTTTCAGAAAGAGTGAATGATATGAAAAAGATAACTACAAAATGTATTATTATTGCTACAACTTTGCTTATTATGGTACCGAGTTTTATAGGGATTGCATAAGCTAACGAAACAAAGGTTCCAAATACAACTGTAGAGTATATTGATGTTGCCGAAGTAGAGAAGGATTTGAAATTCTTATTTACAGAAGCGACGAGTTATGAGAATGACGTTTTTTATGTTAATAAAGAATTATTGACAGAACGCTACGGCACTTTAGCACCGTATATTGCAATGGGCATTGAACGTATTTATACAGAGCCTAATTTGGTTCAAAACTTGCAAGCCTCTTTACAAGATAGAGATTTTGTTTCATGTATGCGTGATGAGTTGATTGGTATGATTCCAGGTATGGAACTTGTTGATTTAATGAGAGGGGACATTATCAGTTATATTCAAGGTCAAATGTGGGGCAAAGCTGCTTCATATATAGCAATGAAACTTGCTAAATTTGGCATGAAGAGCAACGTTGCAGGAATCGTTGCACAATTAGGAATCTCTGCTGGAAAATGTGCTATTTGGGGTTAGTTATGCTTAAATACTTGTAATTAAGAATGTTAAAATGATAGTTCTGTCTTTAATGAATGTGATAAAGTGGTTGGAAAATAAATTTCTAACCACTTTATCGTTTTTAGTGTTTACAGGGGAAATGGCTTCAAATTTTTAAAGTTTTAAGTATAGACTGTTACGGGAACAGCAGACATTGTGACAATAAGAAAGAGAATGAAAGCACGATGAAAAGGATTAAAAAATAAAAAAGAGAATATTGGTAGAACTGTCCAAACCTTGCTATGATTGGCTTTTTTGAAAAATATGGTATAATAGTAGTAATTTAATAGATGGAGTTGAGTTTTGAAGAAAAACTTTCGTGTAAAAAGAGAGAAAGATTTTAAGGCGATTTTCAAGGAGGGGACAAGTTTTGCCAATCGCAAATTTGTTGTCTACCAACTAGAAAATCAGAAAAACCATTTTCGAGTAGGTCTATCAGTTAGCAAAAAACTGGGGAATGCCGTCACTAGAAATCAAATCAAGCGACGAATCCGACATATTATCCAGAATGCAAAAGGGAGTCTGGTAGAAGATGTCGACTTTGTTGTCATTGCTCGAAAAGGGGTTGAAACCTTGGGATACGCAGAGATGGAGAAAAATCTACTCCACGTATTAAAGTTATCAAAGATTTACCAGGAAGGAAATGGGAGTGAAAAAGAAACTACAGTTGACTAGTTTGCTAGGACTGTCTCTATTAATCATGACAGCTTGTGCAACAAATGGGACAACTAGCGATATTACAGCCGATTCGGCTGATTTTTGGAGTAAATTTGTTTACTTCTTTGCGGAAATCATTCGCTTTTTATCGTTTGATATCAGTATCGGAGTGGGGATTATTCTCTTTACGGTCTTGATTCGTACACTGCTTTTGCCAGTCTTTCAAGTGCAAATGGTGGCTTCTAGAAAAATGCAGGAAGCTCAACCACGTATTAAGGCGCTTCGAGAACAATATCCAGGTCGAGATATGGAAAGCAGAACCAAGCTAGAGCAAGAAATGCGTAAAGTCTTTAAAGAAATGGGTGTCAGACATTCAGATTCTCTTTGGCCGATTTTGATTCAGATGCCGGTTATCTTGGCCTTGTTCCAAGCTCTATCAAGAGTTGACTTTTTAAAGACAGGTCATTTCTTATGGATTAACCTTGGTGGTGTGGATACAACCCTTGTTCTTCCGATTTTAGCAGCAGTATTCACCTTTTTAAGTACTTGGCTGTCCAATAAAGCCTTGGCTGAACGTAATGGCGCTACGACTGCGATGATGTATGGGATTCCAGTCTTAATCTTTGTCTTTGGGGTCTATGCTCCGAGTGGAGTAGCGCTCTACTGGGCAGTGTCCAATGCCTATCAAGTCTTGCAAACCTATTTCTTGAACAATCCATTCAAGATTATTGCAGAGCGCGAGGCCGTAGTACAGGCACAGAAAGATTTGGAAAATAGAAAAAGAAAAGCCAAGAAAAAGGCTCGGAAAACGAAATAATAAGGAGGAATCTAGTAATGGTAGTATTTACAGGTTCAACTGTCGAAGAAGCAATCCAGAAAGGATTGAAAGAATTAGATATCCCAAGATTGAAGGCTCACATCAAAGTCATTTCTCGTGAAAAAAATGGCTTTCTTGGTTTATTTGGTAAAAAACCAGCTCAGGTTGACATTGAAGCTATTAGTGAAACAACTGTCATTAAAGCAAATCAGCAGGCGGTAAAGGGAGTTCCTAAAGAAATTAATGAACAAAATGAACCAGTTAAAACAGTCAGTGAAGCGACCGTTGATTTGGGGCATGTTGTAGAAGCAATTAAAAAGATTGAAGAAGAAGGCCAAGGAGTTTCTGATGAAGTTAAGGCTGAAATCTTGAAAAATGATAAACACGCTAGCACCATCTTAGAGGAAACAGGACATGTTGATATTTTAAGTGAATTACAACTTGAAGAAGCTGGTTTCGGAGAAGAAGCAGAAACTCCTATTGTTGAGACTCAAGCTGAAGAAACTGAAAGTCAAGAATTAGAAGATTTGGGTTTAAAGGTGGAACCGAGCTTTGATATTGAACAAGTAGCTACGGAAGTAACGACGTATGTTCAAACAATCATTGATGATATGGACGTTGAGGCGACGATTTCAAATGATTATAACCGTCGTAGTATCAATCTACAAATTGACACCAATGAACCAGGTCGTATTATTGGTTATCATGGTAAAGTCTTGAAAGCCTTGCAATTATTGGCTCAAAATTATCTTTACAATCGTTATTCAAGAACTTTCTACATCACTATTAATGTCAATGATTACGTTGAACACCGTGCAGAAGTCTTGCAGACTTATGCTCAAAAATTGGCGACCCGTGTTTTAGAAGAAGGACGTAGTCATCAGACAGATCCAATGTCGAATAGCGAACGCAAGATTATCCATCGTATTATTTCACGTATGGATGGTGTGACTAGTTACTCTGAAGGTGACGAGCCAAATCGCTATGTTGTTGTAGATACAGAATAAGTAAAATCAGGGTTCTCCTGATTTTTTGCTAGATAGAGGAGGTTAAACGGATGTTGAATAAGATAAGAGACTATTTAGATTTTGCAGGTTTCCAGTACCATAATCCTGATAAAGCGGGAGAAGAGCGAGAGAAGATGCTGGAATTGCGTCATAAAGGTCAAGAGACCCGAAAGGCTTTCACAGAATTGGCCAAAACTTTTCAGGCAAATCATCCAGAATGGCAACTCCAACAGACTAGCCAGTGGATGAATCAGGCACAGCGTTTGCGACCACATTTTTGGGTTTATCTACAGCGTGAGGGGAAAGTGACAGAACCTATGATGGCCTTACGTTTGTATGGAGAGTCTTCTGATTTTGGTATTTCTTTAGAGGTCAGTTTCATTGAACGCAAGAAAGATGAGCAGACTCTAGGCAAGCAAGCCAAGGTGTTAGAAGTTCCAGTGGTAGAAGGGATTTATTATCTATCCTACGGTGATGATCAAAGTCAACGGTGGGAGGCTACTGAGGAGAACCGTCAAATTTTAAGAAATAAACTATCCAATCAGGAAGTCCGTAAAGTGTTAGTTAAAGCAGATGTTTCTTTTATAGAAAATCAATCGTTAGAAGTGATTTTAGAAAAATTAGAAGATGCTTATGAACGCTTACTTCCCTACTATCAGGCGACTAGAGGGTAGCAAATAGAATACTTATCTCGTCGAATTGTTTAATTGCTATTCTATGTATTTTTTCATATAATAGTAAAATAGAATGTGTGATTCAATAATCACCTCAAATAGAAAGGAAATTCTATGTCAAATCTATCTGTTAATGCAATTCGTTTTCTAGGTATTGACGCTATCAACAAAGCCAACTCAGGTCACCCAGGTGTGGTTATGGGAGCGGCTCCGATGGCTTACAGCCTCTTTACAAAACAACTTCGTATCAATCCAGCTCAACCAAACTGGATTAACCGCGACCGTTTTATTCTTTCAGCTGGTCATGGTTCAATGCTTCTTTATGCCCTTCTTCACCTTTCTGGCTTTGAAGATGTTAGTATGGATGAGATCAAGAGCTTCCGTCAATGGGGTTCAAAAACACCAGGTCACCCAGAATTTGGCCATACAGCAGGAATTGATGCTACAACAGGTCCTCTAGGTCAAGGGATTTCAACTGCCACTGGTTTTGCCCAGGCAGAACGTTTCTTGGCAGCCAAATATAACCGTGAAGGCTATAATATTTTTGACCACTATACTTACGTTATCTGTGGAGACGGAGACTTGATGGAAGGTGTCTCAAGCGAGGCGGCTTCATACGCAGGTTTGCAAAAACTAGATAAGTTGGTTGTTCTTTATGATTCAAATGACATCAACTTGGATGGTGAGACAAAGGATTCCTTTACAGAAAGTGTTCGTGACCGTTACAATGCCTATGGTTGGCATACAGCCTTGGTTGAAGATGGAACAGACTTGGAAGCAATCCATGCGGCTATCGAAACAGCTAAAGCTTCAGGCAAACCATCTTTGATTGAAGTGAAGACCGTGATTGGATACGGTTCTCCAAACAAACAGGGAACTAATGCTGTACACGGTGCTCCTCTCGGAGCAGATGAAACTGCAGCAACTCGGCAAGCGCTCGGTTGGGACTATGAACCATTTGAAATTCCAGAACAAGTTTATGCTGATTTCAAAGAACATGTTGCAGACCGTGGTGCATCAGCTTATCAAGCTTGGGTAAAACTAGTTGCAGATTATAAAGAAGCTCATCCAGAATTGGCTGCAGAAGTAGAAGCCATCATCGATGGACGTGATCCAGTTGAAGTAACTCCAGCAGACTTCCCAGCCTTAGAAAATGGCTTCTCTCAAGCAACTCGTAACTCGAGCCAAGATGCCTTGAATGTTGTGGCGGCTAAGTTGCCAACTTTCTTGGGTGGATCAGCTGACCTAGCTCACTCAAACATGACTTATATCAAGACTGACGGACTTCAAGACGATGCCAATCGCTTGAACCGTAACATTCAGTTTGGTGTTCGTGAATTTGCCATGGGAACGATCTTGAACGGGATGGCTCTTCACGGTGGACTTCGTGTATACGGTGGAACTTTCTTCGTCTTCTCTGATTATGTGAAGGCAGCTGTCCGCTTGTCAGCCTTGCAAGGACTTCCTGTGACTTATGTCTTTACCCACGATTCAATCGCAGTCGGGGAAGACGGTCCAACTCACGAACCAGTTGAGCACTTAGCAGGTCTTCGTGCTATGCCAAATCTAAATGTTTTCCGTCCAGCAGATGCGCGTGAAACGCAAGCAGCTTGGTACCTTGCAGTGACAAGTGAGAAAACACCAACTGCCCTTGTCTTGACACGTCAAAACTTGACTGTCGAAGAGGGAACAGACTTTGACAAGGTTGCAAAAGGTGCCTATGTTGTCTATGAAAATGCAGCAGACTTTGATACCATCTTGATTGCAACAGGTTCAGAGGTCAATCTTGCTGTCTCAGCTGCCAAAGAATTGGCTAGTCAAGGTGCAAAAGTCCGCGTAGTCAGCATGCCATCTACAGATGTCTTTGATAAACAAGATGCAGCATACAAGGAAGAAATTCTTCCAAATGCAGTCCGCCGTCGTGTTGCAGTCGAAATGGGTGCAACTCAAAACTGGTACAAATATGTTGGTCTTGATGGTGCCGTTCTAGGTATTGATACCTTCGGAGCCTCTGCCCCAGCACCAAAAGTATTGGCAGAATATGGCTTTACTGTAGAAAATCTTGTAAAAGTTGTTCAAAACTTGAAATAATCCTAAAAATCAGGGCGCAAGCTCTGGTTTTTTATGACCGATGATACTAGTTTAGGAATATCAGCTAAGAACCGAAACCTAAGAACTGAAATAAAGAAAGCGCATTCATTTTCTTTGACTTTAACAATGTTTTGTAGTAAAATATAAGCAAAGATAACCTGAAAGATAAACTATAAGAAAAGTCAATAGTTTTATCTAAAATATTTCTTAATTCAATTTGATGATTTTAGAGCACGGCAAAAAGCCCTTGAAAAAGTCCATTTTTCAAAGGTAATCTGGTGTCAATTTCAGAAGCCACATCACTTTTTGTTCGTCAAAGGGTAGTTCGTTTTTTAGGAGATAAAACGTCTATGCGTCATCAAACTCATTACCAATTGAAACAAAAAAATGTGGTTAGAGCCTTTCAGAGATCGTCAAGCGATTGGAGGAAATGAACTAATCCACAGTGGCTTATTCCAAGTATACCACTTGGGCTTTGGCAGTAGCTAACTGCACTAAATATAATATAAGGAGGTTTAAAGTAGAGATTATCGGTCGCTAGTGTTCTATATTTGGTTTCGTAATGAGGAGGTAATGATTATGAAACGTTTAAATATTGCTATACTTTTTCTCATCAGTTTATTTGTTATAAGTATTAATTTTCATAGTACTGTTCAAGCTGACGAACAAAAAAACTACGCTATTTCTTTAAATGACTCTTCTTCAACCGAGGTGAGTAAAAATGACATAATAAACGATTATATAAAAAATACTGGAGTAAGCTATGAAGAGGCATCTCGATTGTTATTTCCTAGCAGCAGGATGAGATCAGTTAATACTGCTGGAGTAGATAGTGTTTCTTACGTACGTCTAGCAAGTTCTTTTCAAGATGACACATTATATGCTTATGTCCCTGGAGATGCAGGGCAAGTCTATTTTTATTGCGAAGTAAGTAAAAGTGGTTGGTTTAGAGGAATAAAAAGAATCATTTATGCTGGATACAATGCAGGCGATTTAGTATTTAGTGGTAATTTCCAATACGCATTGCCTGATGCAAATCGTATTCACTATACTCTTAGTGGGGGACTATATAGCACAACCACAACTACTGTTTCTACAGGAGGAAGCATTGGTATAGGGGAAGCAGGTAGTGTAAACATACAAGTTTCTCAAACCTCAAATTACAAGAGATCTTTGTACTATCATGGAGATAGATATTATTAGAAAGACAAAAGATGAAAAAAATGATTTTACAGATGACATGGGCCATTTTAGTTCCATTCATCTCTTTAATATTGTGTAGAAATTTGAGTGTATTAACTTTAACCACAGATGCATTATTTTTCATGTTTTTTATCTTTTTTTCTATTGCTCAATGGATAGCTATTTTTGTGTGGGTAATAAATGAACTTTCTAAATATTTGAAAAAGAAATAAGATGTTACCCGAGAACGGTGAGGCAGTTTCTGCTTTGCCGTTTTTTATCTGCAATGCGATAGCATACAATAATCGTTGCGCTGTTATCATATTTATTGTATCACAAGCGATGAAGGGAGGTTCAATGGAGGGATAGATGTGGAATTCTAATTGTTTTTGAATATCATGAATGTCACATGCAAAGTTTTTTATTGGCATAAAAGCAAGGTACAATCTTGTAAAAGTAGCTGAAATTTGATATAGTAGTCCTATGTAAAAGACAAAGGAGAAACTAATGAATCCAAATTATACATTTTTAATCATACTAGTCCTTATGATGGGCTTGATGTTCTTTACGCAACGTTCTCAAAAGAAACAAGCACAAAAACGTATGGAAAGTTTAAATAAACTGCAAAAAGGCTATGAAGTAATTACAATCGGTGGACTTTATGGAACAGTCGATGAAGTAGACACGGAGAAGAGAACAATTGTTCTTGATGTAGATGGAGTCTACTTGACTTTTGAACTAGCTGCTATCAAGACCGTATTGCCGCTGAAAGAAACAGCTTCACTCGAAGGCGCAATTGAAAAATAAGGCGGGATCACTAACTCCCGTTTTTCTATAAAAGAAAGGAAATGGGATGAAAAAACTAGTCTTTGTCTGTTTGGGAAATATTTGCCGCAGTCCTATGGCTGAGTTTGTTATGAAATCAATGACAGATAACTATGAAATCCAAAGTCGAGCGACTTCCTCTTGGGAACATGGTAATCCGATTCATAAGGGAACTCAAGGGATTTTTCAACAGTATCAGATTCCTTATGACACGAACAAGACATCACTTCAGATTAGTAGGGAAGATTTTGAAGACTTTGATTATGTTATCGGAATGGACGCTTCAAATGTTTCTGACTTACGTCAAATGTGTTCAGTAGATTGTCAAGATAAGATACACTCATTTGCATCTGAAAGTGTTCTAGATCCTTGGTATACAGGAGATTTTGAAGAAACTTATCGGCGTGTTCAAGAGGGTTGTCAAGCTTGGCTAGAACGTTTAGAAAAGGAGAGTGAAGGTGGAAAATTTTAAGAATTTTTACGACAAGTATCGTGTCTATCTGACTCGTCCACGTTTAGAGATTTTAGCAGTAGTTACCATTATTTTCTGTGCTCTACTCGTCTTTTTTCTAAATATTCCTGGAAAAGGTGTCTTAAAACTGAATAATGGAACGATTGTTTATGACGGCAGTCTTGTTCGTGGTAAAATGAATGGTCAAGGCACCATCACCTTCCAAAATGGAGACCAGTATACTGGTGGTTTCAGCAATGGAGCCTTCAACGGAAAAGGTACCTTTCAATCTAAAGAAGGATGGACCTACGAAGGTGATTTTGTAAATGGTCAGGCTGAAGGAAAAGGAAAACTAACAACAGAACAAGAAGTTGTTTATGAAGGTACTTTTAAACAAGGCGTTTTTCAACAAAAATAAGACCTCCTGACAAGGAGGTTTTTTACAAGAAAAAAGAAAGCGCTTCCCACCTCTTTATTAGGTTTGTGAAATAAAAATTTTTTTGTTGTTATTTCACAATCATCTAGTTAAAAGCGGATACTATAACGTATTTGAAATTAATTTCACAATATCGTAAAAATTCTTTGTGAAATGTTTATGAAACTGTTTACAAAACATAAAAAAAGAGTTATAATAAACTTGTGAAAAAATTAACAAAGGATAAAATCCTTGAAGGCTATGGAGGATAATATGGCTGATAAAAAAACTGTTACACCTGAGCAAAAACAACTCGCTGCTGAGAAGCATGTAGACGGACTAGTACAAAAAGCTTTGGTTGCGCTTGATGAAATGCGCAAGCTGAACCAAGAGCAAGTTGACTACATCGTAGCGAAAGCTTCGGTTGCAGCACTTGACGCGCATGGTATACTGGCACAACATGCAGTTGAAGAAACTGGTCGTGGGGTGTTTGAAGATAAGGCAACGAAAAATCTATTTGCCTGTGAACACGTAGTGAACAATATGCGTGGAGTTAAAACAGTTGGAGTTATCGAAGATGATCCAATTACAGGCTTGACGAAGATTGCTGAACCTGTTGGTGTAATCTGTGGTGTCACTCCAACAACCAACCCAACTTCAACAGCTATTTTCAAATCATTGATTGCTTTGAAAACACGTAATCCAATCGTGTTTGCTTTCCACCCATCAGCTCAAGAATCATCAGCTCACGCAGCACAAATCGTTCGTGATGCCGCTATCGCAGCTGGAGCACCTGAAAACTGTGTTCAATGGATTACAGAGCCATCTATGGAAGCAACTGGAGCGCTTATGAATCACGAAGGTGTTGCGACTATCCTTGCAACTGGTGGGAATGCCATGGTTAAAGCGGCATATTCATGTGGTAAACCAGCTCTTGGGGTAGGTGCCGGAAACGTTCCTGCCTATGTAGAAAAATCTGCTGACCTTCGTCAAGCTGCTCATGACATCGTGATGTCTAAATCATTTGATAATGGGATGGTCTGTGCATCAGAACAAGCGGTTATCATTGATAAAGAAGTGTATGATGAATTTGTAGAAGAATTCAAATCATACCACACTTACTTTGTAAACAAAAAAGAAAAAGCACTTCTTGAAGAATTCTGTTTCGGTGTTAAAGCAAACAGCAAAAACTGTGCTGGTGCTAAACTAAATGCAAACATTGTTGGTAAGCCAGCTACATGGATTGCAGAACAAGCAGGATTCAGCGTTCCAGAAGGAACAAATATCTTGGCTGCAGAATGTGAGGAAGTAGGACCAAAAGAACCATTGACTCGTGAAAAATTGTCACCAGTTATTGCTGTCCTAAAAGCTGAAGACACAGAAGATGGTCTTACAAAAGCTCGTCAAATGGTTGAGTTTAACGGACTTGGTCACTCAGCAGCTATCCACACAAAAGACGAAGAGCTTGCTAAACGCTTTGGTACAGAAATCAAAGCTATGCGTATTATCTGGAACTCTCCATCTACTTTCGGTGGTATCGGTGACGTTTACAATGCCTTCATCCCATCATTGACACTTGGATGTGGTTCATACGGACGTAACTCTGTTGGTGATAACGTGAGCGCTATTAACCTCCTAAACATCAAGAAAGTAGGGAAACGTAGAAATAATATGCAATGGTTTAAAGTTCCTTCAAAAATTTACTTCGAACGCAATTCTATCCAATACCTTCAAACATGTGAAGATATTGAACGCGTTCTGATTGTTACAGACAAATCTATTGAAAAACTCGGTTTCGTTCAACGTGTTATCGACCAGTTGAACGCACGTAGCAACCGTGTAACTATCCAAGTCTTCTCAGATGTTGAACCAGATCCAGACATCACAACTGTAGAACGTGGTGCTGAGGTGATGAAAGCATTCGAACCAGACACAATCATTGCTCTTGGTGGAGGTTCTCCAATGGACGCGGCCAAAGTAATGTGGCTCTTCTACGAACAACCAGAAATCGACTTCCGTGACTTGGTTCAAAAATTCATGGATATCCGTAAACGCGCCTTCCGCTTCCCATCACTTGGTAAGAAAGCGAAGTACATTGGTATCCCAACAACTTCAGGTACTGGTTCAGAAGTAACACCATTTGCCGTTATCTCTGACAAGAAAAACAACCGCAAATACCCATTGGCTGACTACTCATTGACACCAACTATTGCGATTGTTGACCCTGCTTTGGTTGAATCAGTTCCAGACTTTATCGCTGCTGATACAGGTATGGACGTCTTGACACACGCGACTGAAGCCTACACTTCAAACTTTGCTAACGACTATACAGATGGTATTGCGCTTCAAACAATCAAACTTGTCTTTGAATGGTTGGAAAAATCTGTTAAGACAGCTGACCCAGAAGCTCGTGAGAAAATGCACAACGCGTCTACAATGGCTGGTATGGCCTTCGCCAATGCCTTCCTTGGTATGAGCCACTCAATGGCCCACAAGATTGGTGGTGTTCACCACACTGTTCACGGACGTACAAATGCTATCTTGCTTCCATATGTTATCCGTTACAACGGAACTCGTCCATCTAAGACAACTACATGGCCTAAGTACAACTATTGGAAAGCTGATGAGAAATTCCAAGACATAGCGAAAATGCTTGGCTTGCCTCACTCAACTCCAGAAGAAGCAGTTGAAGCATACGCTAAAGCTGTTTACGAACTTGGTGTTGCAGTAGGTATCAAGATGAACTTCAAGGATCAAGGAATTGATGAAAAAGCTTGGAAAGACAGCTTGCATGAAATTGCCTTGCTTGCTTATGAAGATCAATGTTCACCTGCTAACCCACGCTTGCCAATGGTAGCTGACATGGAAGAAATCATGGCAGATGCTTACTATGGCTACAAAGAAAGACCAGGACGTCGTAAATAATCGTTTATCAGCCTAGAGGCAGGAATTTCCTGTCTCTTTTTTTTGTAATTCTATTTGAAAAATGGTATAATCATCGCATATATTTGTTTGAAAATCAAATCTTTTATAATCATGCGAGGGGCAAATGAACAAGATAAATGAGTTAGGGGATAAAGTGCGACTTTTAAGAGAGGAGAAAGGGCTTAGTCGTCCAGTTTTTTGTGGGGATGAGTCTGAATTATCAGTGCGTCAGTTGGTGAGAATCGAAAAAGGAGAATTTCGCCCGACGATAAAAACACTAGAATATATTGCAGATAGATTAGAAATTCCGTCCTACGTCTTGATGCCAGATTATAAGGAATTACCGAAGCGTTACCAAGAATTAAAATACTTTCTTCTTCATCATCCTGACTATGGAGACAAGGAGTTGCAGGAGCAGAAGGAAGAATATTTTGATGAGATTTTTGAGTGTTTTTATGATGATTTGCCACGTGATGAGAAAGTGGTAGTGGATTGTCTTCAAGCTATAGATGCAGTGAGAGCAACTGGTAATTCTTTGTATGGTACTAGTTTGCTTGAAAATGGTCTGCATAACTTACTATCCAGAGATGTATATAGGGCTGAGGAATTGTTGAAATTGAGACTGTATTTTATTTGTCAGTTAATGGATGGTTTAAACGAGGGTGAGATAAAAAAGTCTGAGCATGAAACTATTCTTTATTTTCATGACAAATTAAGTTCTCAGGTTGATAAGATAGAGTTCGATTGTTTGGACTTACTTAGAGATTCCTTGTTAGCTTCTTTAGCTTGTATAGAAATTATGGGGCTGTTTCATTATTTTAAGAGAGCAGTCGAGACCTTAAATAAAATAGGACAAAAAACACGAGATTTCCAAAAGCAACCGATTGTCTTGATGGTGGAGTGGAAATATTATATTCAGACCGATTATGATACAGCCAAACAAAAGTATGAAGAAGCAAAAATGATGGCGAGGATGTTTGGCAATGAGAAGTTAATCGTTAGTTTAGATAATGAATGGAGCGAAGACTTAGAAAGGTATTGTTAAATGATTTATAGGAGTGACATTTCTGTCATTGGGGAAATGTCGCTTTTTGTACATTTTTTGATAAAATGTCATAATAAATGCATATATTTGTTTGGTTATCCAAGTTTTTGGAATGATCCTAGAGGTAAAGAGAAGTGAATGAATTAGGAGAGAAGGTACGAATCCTTAGAGAGGAGAAAGGACTTAGTCGTCCAGTTTTTTGCGGGGATGAGTCTGAATTATCAGTGCGTCAGTTGGTGAGAATCGAAAAAGGAGAATTTCGCCCGACGATAAAAACACTAGAATATATTGCAGATAGATTAGAAATTCCGTCCTACGTCTTGATGCCAGATTATAAGGAATTACCGAAGCGTTACCAAGAATTAAAGTACTTTCTTTTACATCACCCTGACTACGGAGACAAGGAGTTGCAGGAACAAAAGGAAGAATATTTTGATGAGATTTTTGAGAATTTTTATGATGCTTTGCCACGTGATGAGAAGATGATAGTGGATTGTCTTCAAGCAATAGATGAAGTGAGAGCGACGGATAATGAACAGTATGGAATAGCGCTTTTAGATGAATCTTTTGAGGAACTATGGAATCAAAGAGAGTTTTCCTTTTCAGATCTTTTAAAAATTAGATTGTATTTTTTGTGTAGTTATTTAGAAAATATAAAAAAAGGACAGTTATCTATTAGCGAACAGCAGAAACTTCAATTAATGTTTCAAAAAGTGTGTAATAACGTAGAAAATAGCGGTACGGACGATTTATTTCTTGTTCGTGATGTGTTATTTGCAGGGCTGGGAAGTTGTGAATTATTGAATGACTTAGAGTTATTTAAGTTAGCTGTGGAAAAACTTAATTGGATTTCTGAAAAAACACGAGATTTCCAAAAGCAACCGATTGTCTTGATGGTGGAGTGGAAATA
>NZ_CAUQCJ010000031.1:0-22493 GCF_963516515.1 uncultured Streptococcus sp.
GATTTAATCGCTTTTTACTTATTTATTTTAACTTATTTTAACGCTAATTTACATGCAGGGGGCATTTTTAGAAATGTAAAGAAAGACAAAGAAAATTCAAAGTGTTTATTTAATAGCTTTTTCCACAATTTCATTTTTAAAAATAATTTAGTATTTTTAATTTTTTTGAACAAATTTTGAACAAAAATAATTTTCACTCAATGAATATAGAATAAAGTAGATCAGCAAGCTGGTCTATTTTGTTTTGTAGTTATTGCTAAATATTTGTTTTAGCTTGACAAATATACGCATAATGTGTATAATGATAAATGAATAAGCGTAAGGAGGTAACGACTATATATGCCACTTACAGGTAAAGAAATGGTGAAACTAGCTCTTGAGAATGGATGGGTTGAAGTTCGTCAAAGGGGTAGTCATCATCATTTTAAGAAAGAGGGTTTTCATATCTTGTCACGATTCCAGTTCATGGAAATGAAGATTTGGGAAAGGGATTAGAAAGAAAAATTCTCAAAGATTTAGGATTGTAAGTTTTACTTTCCTAAGTCTTTTATATCAGAGGTAGTAGAATGTTGGAGGTAGTAGAATGTTAAAAACGTATCCAGCTATATTTCATAAAGAAGGAACAGGATATTGGGTAGAATTTCCAGAATTTGGTGGGGGTACAGAAGGAAAAAATATTGAGGAAGCAATGAAAAATGCTCGTGAAATGCTTGAAAATGTTTTAGCTTCCTATATTGATGAAGGTATAGCGTTGCCTACACCAAGTGATAT
Organism: uncultured Streptococcus sp.; assembly: GCF_963516515.1. Classification (GTDB taxonomy): domain Bacteria; phylum Bacillota; class Bacilli; order Lactobacillales; family Streptococcaceae; genus Streptococcus. Next base: position 772 of record NZ_CAUQCJ010000031.1, read on the forward strand.
TTTAAAGATTGAAGTTTCAGATGGTTTTGTATCAATGATTCAAGTAGATCCTGCGCCTTTTGTGAGAAGTAACAAGGCGATTAGGAAAAATGTGACTGTTCCTGAATGGCTAGTTCGTCTTGCTGATCGAGAAAAGATTAACTATTCAGAAGTTTTGGCACAAGCATTAGAGAAGAAGTTACAAGTTTAAATTTAAAGCCTTTATTTAATAGGGATATGCTTGTAATGTATTGACAATATAAAAAAGGATAGAAGCTATGGTTTATACAATAGATCAGATAAAGGAAAAAATTGTTCCTGTTGCTAAACAATATGATTTATCTAAAATTTATCTATTTGGCTCTTATGCTAGGGGTGAAGCTGATGGACAAAGTGATGTTGATATTGCTTTGGAGTTAGAGGATGATTCGATCTATTTTGATGTGTATGGTAGGCTTTTAACTATTTTTGATGGTAATATAGATATTCTATTGGTTAGTGATTTACTTTCTCCAAAAACGAATATTGGGAAGTTAGTCAAGAAAAATTTTTTGAATGACAGAGAGGTTATTTATGAGAAGTCAATCTCTTGAAACTGATATAGCCTATTTGAAGGATATGGTTTTATATCTTGATAAGGCTGTTGCTGTTTTGGAAAAAGCAAGAAGATATAATTTACCTTTAGATGATGATATGGTAGTTGATTCTATCGCAATGAATTTAGGACAAGTAGGAGAACAGTTATCGTTAGGCAAATTGTCAGAGGAAGTAAAACAGAAGTATTTAGATAGGATAAATTGGATTCAGATAAAAGGTTTTAGAAATTTTATTTATCATAATTATTCCAACTTAAATTTTAAAATTGTAGAGGGTATATTGAAGGAATCTGTTCCCAAAACGAAAGAATCTTTATACTCGATTATAAGAGAATTAGAAGGTGAATTATAAAGTAGAAAATATTATTTTTCAGAAAGACAAACTATAAAGACGTATGAAAGATTTGCTAGAAATCGACAAATTTTATTCCTCAAAAAACGAATACTTCCATAATAGAAATTCTTATTGATAAAGATTTAATATCTGTATTGGATGCATTGAAAGAGGAACAAGATAAGGTTCTTTATAATCGTGACGAATTAAAGAAATATGATTTGGTCTTTTGTGATAGAAGGTATAAACTTTCTACAAATTATGGATTGAATAAATGCTTGAAAGTATTTTTATCCGAACTTGGGATAGGTAGTCAAACCATGATAGCAACAGCAGGAAGGTATATTTACGGTTCATATTTATTATCAAAAGGTGTTGATATATGGGCTGTTTCAAGATTACTAAGTCATAAAGATATACGACAAATTATTCAAACTTACGGACATACTCTAAAAGAGGGTTATTGATAGAGAGTATGATTTAGTAAGAGAATGAATGTTAGTAAAAGGATAAAATAATTTTGACCAATTAAATAGGAAAAATAAGGACTTCCTTTATTAGAATGTCCTTATTTTTATTAAGGAATTGGACAAATGAGGTAAAGGTTCAGATTTATGAATTCAGAAAGCAAGTACAAAGCTTTAAACAGCTTTCGAAAAGATTTGGTGTGGATTTTTGGGGCTAAGGTATGTGACAAGATGAATTGATTGTTATGAACTAGAGAGTGTAAAAAAATGGGGAAAATCGTTATTATTCTCCTGAATTTGATATGTTGTAAAAGACTATTTCTGGTCTGTTAAATCTATCAATAGCAAAATCTAAACGTGAATAGTCTAATATCTAGTACATTTAACGTTAATAGTTTTATCAATCGTTTGAGTAATAAAATTTCAAAAGAAGAAGGGATAGGTTTTCAAAGGTAACCTATCTAGTCATTGCTTATATATAATTTGTATCTTTTAGTTTATTAATTTGTATTTAAAATTTAATCATGTTACAATTGAAATTGAAATCGAATAGAAAAGGAAAATGCAAACGTGGGCACACTATTAGCAACAAGATTAAAAAATAGACGAAAAGAATTAAAAATGTCTCAGCGAGAATTGGCTGAGGGGATATGTAAACAGGGGCAGATTAGTCGATTAGAGAATGGAGAATTTACTCCAGGAGCAGACTTTTTATATGCTCTGTCTAAGAAGTTAAAAGTTAGTATAGATTATTTTTTTAATGAGCAGATTGGAGAGGAGATTGATGAGTTATCAGAGTTTAAGAAGTTAGCCCAGACATTTATCACAAATCGAAATTATGAGTCTTTGAAATATATATATGAATTAGAGAGTGTAAAGGTACATCGCTTGTCTCTAGTAGATAAGTTTTATATGGAGTGGATAAAATCTCTTATAGATTTTTATCTCTATGGGCAAAAAGAGGAGGCTGTGGCAAGATTGGAGAAGGTACTGTCTCAGTTAAATGTAACTGACCTGATCTACCTTCAAATTTCAAGTACTCTATTTAATTTTTATTATGATATTGAAGATTTAGAGAGTTTTAATGAAATTCGAGAAAAGTTAGAGTATCAAGTAAATCAACTCAAGTTAAACACAATCGAAGAGTTAAACCTTTCTATTAAATTTAATTATAATGTTTGTCGCTATCTATGGTTGCAGAATAATACTGAAGAGGCTATTACTAAAATCACAGATACGATAAAGCAATGTAAGACGTATAGAACAACATATCTCTTAGCTGATTTGTATTTATTGATGGGAAATGTAAGTAAGAATTTTTCTTCTAAAGTTGCAGTAAAAGAGTACTTTGAAACGGCTTATTTCCTATATAAGCTTGAGGGAAATATGTCAATGGCTCTAAAAATCGAGCATTACATTGCAGATATAACAGAATAGTAAAGACGATGTTCAATTAAGCATCGTTTTTTTAAATTTAGATAGATACAAATATATATTTTAAAAAAATAAATAAAAAAATATTATCAAAATTCTTGACAGTATTATATTGAAGTGCTAAAATGAGTGCAAGAAAATATTAGGCTTTTTGTCCATAAAACATCTACAGAAACTTACTATAGACTGAGTGAATGTAAAGAGACTTCAGCCTTTGAAGAATTGAGAGGTAAAATTAATGAATGAATTAGAAGTTAGATTTGAACTCAACGATGAGAAAGATTATAATAATGCTATTTCATATTTAGAAAAATCTTATAAATTTAAGAATGAAAATAAGCAAGTTGATAAATATTTTAAAACAAAAGGAAGAGAATTTGAAAATGATGAGGTAGGTAGCTTTATCTACAGAATTCGCCAAGAAGATGATAATAAAGCATGTGTTTTCACAAGAAAAGATACGATAAAACAAGGAATGTGGAGTGAAAGTGAAATAGAGTTGGAATCTGAAAAATTAGAATTTGTAAGAAATATCTTGCAAGATGGATTTTCAAATATTTTCACAATAAGTAAATATAGAAAGACATATCATGACGCATTAGAAAATAAAACGATTAATCTAGATAAGATTGATGGTCTTGGATTTTATCTTGAGATAGAGATTTTAGGAGATTTTTCAAAAGAAGATTATAATAATTTTTATGATAAAATGTGCGGAGAGTTCTCGTTTTTAAATTCAAAAATAGAAACAAAGGGCTATGTCCAATTAATGAGAGAAAAAAATGGACGTAATTGAAATTATCAAATAGTCTTGTTGGGATTGTTTACTCCATTGCTGAATTTGGAAGTTTGATAGCAGTAACCTTTCTTTCTACTTTTTTGAATAAGAAGGATGCCTTTAGGGATAGTGGTAAGTAATACTAAAGCCTCTTTGAGAGGCAAGTGACGAGTCAAGAGCAATAAGGCTTGAATAACGTGAAAGCCAGCGTCTTTAGGCGCTGGCTGGTAGTTTGGGCTTATAGTCCTGGGACAAACCACCCGTTTGACGGGTGGTCATGATTGGATTATTATGAAATAGATGGTACTTGTTATCTTGATTTTAGAGTATCTGGCGAGGATGTATATTTCATTGAGTTAGTAACTATGTATGGTTTAAGTGAAAATAGTGCGGTACCAACTCTTGCAAAGAGGTTTGGAATAAGTCTTACCGATTTAATAAAAAGTGATATTCATCGTGGTTTAACTAGAAAGAAGGGACATTTTGGATATTAACAAGAAAACGTTTTATACCATTACTTTTGGTGAGTTTATATCAAATGTTGGAGATAGATTTCAGAAAATTGCTTTTCCAATCTTAATTTACCAAGAATTTCATTCGTCTTTTGCAATGGGAGGAATGGTGATTATTGAATTGTTACCTCAATTCTTGTTGGGATTCGTTATGGGTTACTTATTAGATAATTTCAATAAGAAAAAAATACTATTATGGTCTACATTAATACCTGCATTATTATGTAGTGTAATACCGATATTATCTAAATATTCAGTTTCTATATTTTTTTACTATGTTATTGCATTTTTGATACCTTTATTTTCGACACTTTTTCAAACAGGATTCTCAGTCATTACTCCTGCTTTATTTGAGAAGGAAGAATTACAAAAATATAATTCTCAATTTCAAGGTGTACGAACTATTTCAAAATTAATTTCTCCAGCTCTAGCAGGGGTATTAATGTTAAAGTTTAATATTAATAGTATTTTTTTTATAAATAGTGCTTCTTTCTTATTGTTATTTCTTTCAATACTAATTTCATATATTCCAGATCAAGAACACAAGGAGAATGGTAATGATGATATAAAAGAAATTTTTGTAGGTTTTAAAGAGAACTTTACAAATATTAAATTGAGGATTTCTTTACTCTTTACTATTGTTGTGAATATCGCTATGCTAGGCTTCAATGCAACGATTATTTATTATTTACAGGATCAATTAAAATTATCAAATAGTCTTGTTGGGATTGTTTACTCCATTGCTGGCTTTGGTAGTTTGATAGCAGTAACCCTTCTTTCTACTTTTTTGAATAAGAAGGATACCTTTATATTGATGAATATATCAATGGCAACCATCCCACTTGTCATTATGGCGAGTGGAATAGTAGAAAATTGGATATTTTTTGGAATTTGTTATTCAATTTTGAGCGGATTAATTACAATAGCTTCTGTTTCGATTACAACAATACAGCAGCAAGAAAGTACTGTGTATAATATTGGAAAGATACTTTCTAGTTCTTTTGTAATAGCTACCATTTTTGCTCCTTTTGGAGGGATACTGGCCGCTTATTTTAATTGGCTTTTAAACCCGAGATTAAGTCTAGTTATTTTGGGATTACTAAGTAGTTTATTGGTTATTCTTATAAAGAGTTATGAAAAAAAGCTAACTAAGAAAAGAACTGCAATATTTATAAAGGAAGGTTAGTGGATCGATTATCACTTGAAAAAATAATATTAATTCGTAGTAAAATAAAAAATTGAAAAAGGTTTTACATAATGTACTACCTTTTTCAGATTTAATAATTATTAAGGGGATAGAACTAGAAACCAAAAATACTGAATTTTAAACTGCACCCCAAAAGTAAGATTTTTCTGTCTAACTTTTGGGGTCAGTACATTATCTCTAACTTCTGGAGTGCTTTTTTTATATTCAAATTATTTTACAGTACCCATGTACGGATGGCATGGGCAACGCCAGATTCATCATTAGATTTAGTGATGTATTTGGCGATTTTTTTGATTTCTGGATTTCCATTTTCCATGACAACAGGATTGCCAACGACTTCTAGCATGGCACGGTCATTTTCTTCGTCACCGATAGCCATGGTTTCATCTTTGGTCAATCCGAGTTTTTCAGCTAGGTGGGTAATAGCTGAACCCTTATCTACATTCTTTTTAAGAAGTTCGAGGTAGAAAGGAGCGGATTTGTTGATGGAGTAGCGTTTGTAAAATTCGGCTGGTATCTTTTCAATCGCAGCATCGAGGATTTCTGGTTCATCAATGAACATACATTTGACAATTTCCTTGTCAGCCATTTCTTCAGGTGTACGGTAGAAGATGGGCATGCTGACGAGGGTTGATTCGTGCACAGTGTATTTTCCGATATTGCGATTGGCAGTATAGATACCGTCCTTTGTAATAGCGTGCATGTGGACACCGAGCTTGCGACTGAGGAATTCCATATCCAGATAATCCTCATAGGTCAAGGATTCGCTGATAATCTCATGTCCTGTAGCAGTTTCTTGGACAAGGGCACCATTGAAGGTCACCACATAGTCACCCTCGTCTCTCAACTGCAAGTCGTCGAGAAGTTTGGCAACACCTGCGATAGGGCGACCAGTTGCAATCACGACTTTGACACCAGCTTCTTTGGCATCTTGGATGGCAGAAAAGACTTCAGGAGTAATCTCCTTTTGGCTATTGACTAGGGTTCCGTCGATATCGACGGCGATTAGTTTAATACTCATAAATTTCCTCTTCTAGTTTTTATTTGGGGTAAAATGATCGTTCTCAATCAAGTGTAAAAATTGCTGGGTAATGCTTGCGAAGATGCTGTTTTGGTCCAACATTTCTTTTGGAAAATAAAAGCGATTATCTCCGTGGCGACTACCAGCAAGGGATTGGACGATAGGAGACAGGCTAGAGAGTTCGGCTAGTTCTCCATTTTTTTGTAAAATCTCAATCTGTGTCCGTGGATTTTCAGATTCGGGACGATAGATATCATAAGGGAGGTCAAAGTTCTTATGAATGGCAGTATAGTAGTCGGGATCAAAGCCGATGTCCTCAACCAATTTTCTCATGTTAGCTAGTTGGTCTTGATCTTCTTGTGAAAAGGTAATGGATTTAAAGACCTTGCGGTTGACAAAGCGTTGCGACAAATCTGCGAGAATCTTGTCAGGACTGGTCATCCAGAGTTGGAAGTAGGTATTCATCACACCATCATCCAGAGCCAGATAATCAGACAAGGTCACATTTTTTTCAAAGAAAGGCAGGAGATGTGGAGATGTTCGTGCAAAGAAGTCCTTATCCTCAGGGTAGAGTTCCTTGGCGCGTTTGAGGAGATTCTGTAGGAGAACTTCCATGGCACGTGTTGCTGGGTGGAAATAAACCTGCATATACATCTGGTAGCGACTGAGGACGTAGTCTTCGATAGCGTGCATGCCATTGCGCTGAAAGGCGATACCATTTTCGACAGGACGAATGACTCGGAGGATGCGAGTCAGGTCAAATTCCCCATAGGATGCTCCTGTAAAATAGGAGTCGCGCAAGAGATAGTCCATGCGGTCTGCATCAATCTGACTAGAAATGAGTTGCACAACCTGCTTGTTAGGATAGGTATGGTCTATGACACTGGCAACCTTTTCTGGAAAATCTGGTGCCACTTGTAGCAGGACTTGGTGAATCTCCGTTTCAGGACTTTGGATAATCTCCTGAGTAATGGCTTCATGGTCTGTATCAAAGAGATGTTCAAAAGTATGGGAGTAGGCACCATGCCCAAGGTCATGTAGGAGAGCAGCGGTCATGGTCAAGAGAGACTCGGCAGGATTCCATTCCTCAGGATATTTTTCTTCAAAAATCTCTGTGATACGTCGTGCAATCTCATAGACTCCTAGACAGTGAGAGAAGCGGCTGTGTTCCCCACCGTGGAAGGTATAACTGGAAGTTCCCAGTTGCTTGATACGACGCAAACGTTGAAATTCTTTTGTATTGATCAAGTCATAGATGATTTGATTATTGACATGGATGTAGTTGTGAACTGGGTCACGGAATACTTTTTCGTTCATATGACCATTATAGCAAAATCCTGCTCTTTTTGGTAAAATAGTAGGACAAGAGACAAGAAAGAGGACCTGATGTGAAGATTCGGATGCGAAATACGATTCAGTTTGATGAGCAGTTGGAAGTGATTGACCAGCTTTATGACGTGGAAGTGCATGAAAAGGGAGATTATAGCTACCTGCTTTTCTATAATGAGGAAAAGGAAAAAGTGGTTATTAAATTTCATGGTCAAGAACTTGTGATGAGTCGATTTTCCAATCCCAAGACCATTATGCGCTTTCTAAAAAATAGCGATAGTTTAGCCTATATTCCCACACCTATGGGCATGCAGGAATTTGTTATCCAAACCAGTCGCTATGAAGTTGATGGGCAAAAGATTGAGCTAGCCTATCAACTACAAAATCAAGAGGGACAACCCTTTGCCAGCTATCAATTGGAAATTACTTGGGGCTAGGCTCATGTCTTTTTCAAATTTACCTGGCTATCTTCTCGGATTAGTCCGCTAATGTGGTAGATTAGGTTAATTTTTGGTATAATAAAAGTTATGGAAATTGAAAAAACCAATCGTATGAACGCGCTCTTTGAATTTTATGCGGCGCTTTTGACAGACAAGCAAATGAATTATATAGAGCTCTACTACGCTGATGATTATAGCCTTGCTGAGATTGCTGAAGAGTTCGGTGTCAGTCGTCAGGCTGTCTATGACAATATCAAGCGGACAGAAAAGATTCTGGAAGATTATGAGATGAAATTACACATGTACTCGGACTACATTGTCCGCAGTCAGATTTTTGATCAGATTTTGGAGCGGTATCCCAAGGATGACTTTCTGCAGGAGCAGATAGAAATTTTAACAAGCATTGATAATAGAGAATAAGAGGAAGAAACATGGCATTTGAAAGTTTAACAGAACGTTTGCAGAACGTCTTTAAAAATCTACGTAAAAAAGGAAAAATCTCTGAATCTGATGTCCAAGAGGCAACCAAAGAAATTCGCTTGGCCTTGCTCGAGGCCGACGTTGCCTTGCCTGTTGTAAAGGACTTTATCAAGAAAGTTCGTGAGCGTGCAGTCGGACATGAGGTCATTGATACCCTTAATCCTGCGCAACAGATTATTAAAATTGTAGATGAGGAATTGACAGCAGTTTTAGGTTCTGATACGGCAGAAATTATCAAGTCACCTAAGATTCCTACGATCATCATGATGGTTGGTTTGCAGGGGGCTGGTAAAACAACCTTTGCAGGTAAATTGGCCAACAAACTCAAGAAGGAAGAAAATGCTCGTCCTTTGATGATTGCGGCGGATATCTATCGTCCAGCTGCCATTGATCAGCTTAAGACCTTGGGGCAACAGATTGATGTGCCTGTCTTCGCTCTTGGGACAGAAGTACCAGCTGTTGAGATTGTACGTCAAGGTTTGGAACAAGCCCAAGCCAATCATAACGACTATGTCTTGATTGATACGGCAGGTCGTTTGCAGATTGATGAGCTTTTGATGAATGAGCTTCGTGACGTGAAAGCATTGGCTCAACCAAATGAAATTCTGCTCGTCGTTGATGCCATGATTGGTCAAGAAGCGGCCAATGTTGCGCGTGAGTTTAATGCTCAGTTGGAAGTGACTGGGGTTATCCTTACTAAGATTGATGGCGATACTCGTGGTGGTGCGGCTCTATCTGTTCGTCACATCACTGGAAAACCAATCAAGTTCACTGGTACAGGTGAAAAGATTACGGACATTGAGACCTTCCACCCAGACCGTATGTCAAGCCGTATTCTTGGTATGGGGGATATGCTCACCTTGATTGAGAAAGCTTCTCAAGAATACGATGAGCAAAAAGCCCTTGAAATGGCTGAGAAGATGCGTGAAAATACCTTTGATTTCAATGATTTCATCGATCAGTTGGATCAGGTGCAAAACATGGGGCCAATGGAAGACTTGCTCAAGATGATTCCAGGTATGGCCAATAATCCAGCCCTTCAAAACATGAAGGTGGATGAGCGCCAGATTGCGCGCAAACGTGCCATTGTGTCTTCGATGACACCTGAAGAGCGTGAAAATCCAGATTTATTAAATCCAAGCCGTCGCCGTCGTATCGCTGCAGGTTCTGGAAATACCTTTGTCGAAGTCAATAAATTCATCAAAGACTTTAACCAAGCTAAACAGCTCATGCAGGGTGTTATGTCTGGTGATATGAACAAGATGATGAAGCAAATGGGAATCAATCCAAATAACCTTCCTAAAAATATGCCAAATATGGGAGGAATGGATATGTCTGCCCTTGAAGGAATGATGGGACAAGGTGGTATGCCTGACTTGTCAGCTCTCGGAGGAGCAGGAATGCCAGATATGAGCCAGATGTTTGGTGGCGGTCTAAAAGGTAAAATCGGTGAATTTGCTATGAAACAGTCCATGAAACGCATGGCGAATAAAATGAAGAAAGCGAAGAAGAAACGTAAGTAAGACAAAGGAAGGCCGCAGGGCTTTACTTTTTTGGAAAGAAGAAAATGAGCACTTCCGTAATTGGAAATGCTCGTTTTTTGATATGTTTAGACTCTTAGTCTTTATTTTCGTATGGCAAGATTAAGTTCAAGATGATTCCTGTCATGGCTGATAGGGCAGTTCCTGAAAGGGTAACTGGACCGAGTTTAAGGATAGCTCCTCCAAGTCCAAGAACCAACATAGCACTTGCGATGATGAGATTACGCATTTGAGCGAAATCAACACGTTCTTTAATCAAGACTTTCAAACCGTTGCTGGCGATAACTCCATAGAGAAGGATTGACATACCACCAAGTACAGCATTTGGAATGGTTGAAATCAAGGCAGTGAATTTACCAAGGAAGCTAAGGGCAATCGCGATGAAGGCAGCGTTACGGATAACTGAGACAGAAGCGATACGAGTCATACCGATAACCCCTGTATTTTCTCCATAAGTTGTATTGGCTGGTCCACCAAGGAAGGCAGAAACTGAAGTTGCGATACCGTCACCAAGAAGAGTACGGTGAAGACCTGGTTCTTTCAAGAATTGACGGCCACAGATTTGACCCAAAACAGTATGGTCTCCGATATGTTCAGAAATTGTTACGATAGCGATTGGCAAGATAGCGATGGTTTCTGGACCAAAGTAAAGATTGTACTCTTTAAAGGCACCACCAGTACTAAATGGCAAGTAGAAACTAGGAATTTCAAACCAGTCAGCTTTAAGAACTGGTGTAAAGTCAACTAGCCCAAGAGCTAGAGCGAAGAGGTAACCACCGATAATGGCAAAGAGGAATGGAATGATTCGTAGGAATCCTTTTCCTTTTGTATTGATAAAGGCAGCAATCAAGAAAGTAACAACTGCTACAAGAGCATTTTTCCAGTTTCCATCAGCTACAAGACCAGCGTTGGTAACAGCTGAACCTGCAAGTCCAAGACCGATAACGATGATCATAGGTCCGATGATGATTGGTGGCAAGAGTTTATCAATCCATTTTGTACCTGCAAAACGAACACCAGCAGCCACAAGGACATAGACCAAACCAGTCAAGATAACCCCTGTTTGAGCAGCAGATACATCACCACCCATTTCTTTCATAGCAAGTGACATTGCTGTGATAAAGGCGAATGATGATCCTAGATAAACTGGAACTCTAAAACCAGTTGCGATCATGTAGATGAGTGTTCCAACACCTGAAGCAAAAAGGGCAACAGATACAGGCATTCCCAAAATCAATGGTACCAAGATGGTCGCACCGAACATGGCGAAAACGTGTTGGAAACTAAGGAGAATTCCTTTTCCAGCCGAAGGACGTTGGTCAACGTCTAGTAACAAATCAACAGTTGATTCTTGTTTCATATAAACCTCACTTTTGGGCATCAAAAAAGAGCCCATTATTTTACAGCAATAGGCCCTCAGAGTAAGACTTCTCTAAAATCTAGACTTTAAAGAGTTTCAAGTATTTCTGTGTCTTCGTCACCTCACGGGATGACATTAAAAACCTTTGCTTGTGATAGTATAGCAGAAAAAAATGATTTTGTAAATCATTTTTTCCCGAGCCTAGAAATAAAAGAGCGAGGCTGATTTTGTAAATATTTTTTACTAAAAAATTTAAAGCGGGCGCTTATTGGGCATGCCAGCCTTTCTTGGATATTTATTTGGTGTTTCTTTTTTCTTTTCCACCACTGTGATATAACGCGGATCTCCATTTGGTAGGGCGTAGCTGAGATTGTCTTCGACTTTACTGAAGAGGAGGTTGAGGGCATTCTTAGCTTCTAATAACTCCTCAGGAGCATTGCTAGCCTTGAGTGCCAATAGTTTGCCCCCAACTTTAAGGTAAGGAATTGTTAATTCAGACAAGACCTGCATGCGGGCAACCGCACGAGCTGTCACAAAATCATATTGGGCACGGAAGTTCTTGTCTTGGGCAAAATCTTCTGCACGTCCATGGTAGAAATGAACACCGTCCAAATCCAGTTCTTGAGCCAACAATTGGAGAAAGTTAATGCGTTTGTTAAGTGAATCAATGATGGTCACATCAAGCTGAGGATAGAGGATTTTCATTGGTAGACTAGGAAATCCTGCTCCAGCTCCAATATCAAGAAGTTTGGTAGTTTCATTGGGAATCAAGTCTTGCAGAATAGGTGCAATCGAATCGTAAAAATGTTTGAGATAAACTTCTTCCTTGTCCGTAATAGCTGTCAAATTAATCTTTTCATTCCACTCGACCAAGAGTTCAAAATAACGTTCAAATTGTTTTTTTTGCTGGTCCGAAAGTGGAAGATTTTGCTCGGCAAGCAAGTTGTAAAATGTTTCTGGTTTCATAGTTATTTCCTTCTTTAGTATCATCTTATTTTACCACAATCATTAAAAATTTGATATACTGGTACTAATCTAAAAGTAGAAAGGACTTATATAATGACTTGGATTATTCTTGGAGTTATCGCTCTTATTGTTATTTTTGTGATTGTTAGCTATAACGGTTTGGTTAAGAATCGTATGCAAACAAAGGAGGCTTGGAGTCAGATTGATGTTCAGTTGAAACGTCGAAATGACCTCTTGCCAAACTTGATTGAAACTGTAAAAGGTTATGCCAAATATGAAGGTTCTACCCTTGAAAAGGTGGCAGAACTTCGTAACCAAGTGGCGGCAGCGACGTCACCAGCAGAAGCTATGAAAGCTAGTGATGCCCTCACTCGTCAGGTTTCAGGTATTTTTGCAGTTGCAGAAAGCTATCCAGATTTGAAAGCTAGTGCAAACTTTGTTAAATTGCAAGAGGAGTTGACAAACACAGAAAATAAAATTTCTTACTCTCGTCAACTCTACAACCGTGTTGTCAGCAACTACAATGTAAAATTAGAAACTTTCCCAAGTAATATTATCGCTGGAATGTTTGGATTTAAAGTAGCAGATTTCCTTCAAACACCAGAAGAGGAAAAGGCAGTTCCTAAAGTTGACTTTAGCGGTTTAGGTGACTAAGATGTTGTTTGATCAAATTGCAAGCAATAAACGAAAAACGTGGATTTTGTTGCTGGTATTTTTCCTACTCTTGGCTCTTGTTGGTTATGCGGTTGGTTACCTCTTTATGCGATCTGGGCTTGGTGGTTTGGTTATCGCTCTGATTATCGGCTTTATCTACGCCTTGTCCATGATTTTTCAATCGACAGAGATTGTCATGTCCATGAATGGCGCGCGTGAGGTTGATGAACAAACGGCACCAGACCTCTACCATGTAGTGGAAGATATGGCTATGGTCGCTCAGATTCCTATGCCCCGTATTTTCATCATTGATGATCCAGCCTTAAATGCCTTTGCGACAGGTTCTAACCCTCAAAATGCGGCGGTTGCTGCGACGTCAGGTCTCCTAGCTATCATGAATCGTGAAGAACTAGAAGCTGTTATGGGACATGAAGTCAGTCATATTCGTAATTACGATATCCGTATTTCGACTATTGCCGTTGCCCTTGCTAGTGCTATCACCATGCTTTCTAGTATGGCAGGTCGTATGATGTGGTGGGGTGGAGCAGGTCGTAGACGAAGTGACGATGACCGAGATGGAAATGGCTTAGAAATCATTATGCTCGTGGTTTCTCTACTAGCTATCGTGCTGGCACCTCTCGCTGCAACCTTGGTGCAACTAGCTATTTCTCGTCAGAGGGAATTCCTAGCTGATGCTTCCAGTGTCGAGTTGACTCGCAATCCTCAAGGGATGATTAATGCTCTAGGTAAGTTGGATAATAGTAAACCTATGAGTCGTCCTGTCGATGATGCCAGCAGTGCACTTTATATCAATGATCCCAAGAAAGGGGGAGGGTTCCAAAAACTGTTTTATACCCACCCACCTATCTCAGAACGGATTGAGCGTTTGAAACATATGTAAAAAGAATCCAGAGGTTGTCTCTGGATTTTTGCTATGTTCAAAGTTTATAAATCTTCTAAATTAACTATCTCCAAACCATGATCTGTCAAGCGATAGATGGTCGAACAGACCTCTTTTAAGAAACGCCTGTCATGCGAAACAGTAATGAGACCACCAGGATAAGTGGCAAAGAGTTTTCTTATTTCAGGTTGAGAAGTGGGAGAAAAGTTTCGTGTAGGCTCATCCAGAAGGAGAAAGTTTGGTTTGCGCAACACTAAATCCAAAAGCAGGAGTTTACCTTGTTGTCCGCCAGATAAGGAGCGGATTTGGTGATGCATCTCTGGATAACTGAAATTGAGACTAGCTAAGTGAGATTGGATTTTCTGTAGTTCCTCTTTTTCCCCAGTTTGGCTGAGATAGTCTACTGGAGATAGACTTAATTGCAGTTTTTTGTGGTAATCTTGTGGCATAACACCAATAGAAATCTCTCTTTTTTGACTTAGCAGTTGTTGCAACTTGGCTAACAGAGTTGATTTTCCAACACCATTTGAGCCGATGATACCGATTTTTTCTTGGCCACGGATAGTTAGTTGTAACTCCTGAGCCAAAACGCGCTCGCTAATGGACAAATTTTCCTTTTCCAGTTGGATTAATGTTTTAGAAGATGGTAATGGTTGGATGTCTGAAAAGAAAAGTTGGATTTGTTCCTCTTCAAGTGGCTTTTGGGTCATGGACTGAGCTACCTTTTCGTAGCGTTTTTCTTGAGAGAGGACAGTTTTCATCTTTTTAGCCAATAGGCGACCGGCAGTACTGTCTTTGGTAGCTCGAAGAGCGGTTTCTACATTTTGCTTGACTCGGCGATGCTTTTCCATGGTTTTGTTATAGGCTCTTTGGTCGTTGGCAGCCTGCTGACTTTGTTTGATAAAATTAGCCTTTCTCTGCTCGCTATAGCTATCATAATCTAAATGCTCTACTAGCGTTTCGGCTTCTTTACGGTGCTTGACCAATCGCAAGTGGACAATAGTATCTGCCGTTTCAGAAAGAAAGTCTTCATCATGGGAAATGAAAATAACGGTTTGCCTAATCTTTCGAATCTGACTTTTTAGCCAATCAACTGTCTCTAGGTCTAGATCATTTGAAGGTTCATCTAAAAATAGAACCTCAAAAGGTTTGGCTAACTCATGGATGAGCTGAATTTTCAAAGCTTCGCCACCTGATAGACTGCCAATCTCTTGGTCGCTAGCGAAACGATCGCTATCAAACTGCAATTCCTCAGCCAAACGATAGAGAACACTGTAGTCTAAATCAACAGTATCAAAAAAGAAGTAGTCGTGTAGAGTTTTCTTTTTCAGCTCCTCGGAGAGTTTTTGAGGAATGTAGGCCAGAGACTGGTGGTCAGACTGGATGTCTCCCCTGATAGTGAAATCAGAAAAAGCTTCTCCCATTAAAGTTTTAAGTAAGGTTGATTTGCCATTTCCTTCTTCGCCAATAATAGCGACCTTTTCCCCGTCTTGGATGGTCATGCTTAGATCGGAGACAAGGTCTCGTAAATCTTTGTTTTGTGTGATGGTCAGGTGATTGATTTTTATCATATGATTGCCCTTTCTAGAATGTCGATAGTGCATAACAAAAAGCTCTACTTTATCTAGTAGAGCCCAAAGTCACTGTCAAAACTCTATTATCCTCGTTGAAAAGCTCGTCAAACTAGCTTAGGATTGCCTAATCCAACTCAAGAGGAGCAGATGGTTAGCTTTCTAGTTTTTTGATTTTCAATGAGGATAAGATACTAGAAAATCTAGTATGAAAAGAGCACACAAAAAGAGACAAAAACAAGATCTACTAAATAAAGGTTCTTTATTTGATAGACTTAGCTGTTCATGTCTCCCTTACCTCCGAGTATTAGTATCTCTATACTATACCTTTCAGGATATTTTGTCAACAGAAAACTGGAAATTCCAAGTTCTAAAATCCGAGTGGTAAGCATTAGTAATGAACTCTTTGTCTTCTATGTGAGCATCCTCCTTGCTCAGTATAGCGCTACAAAATAAAAACATCATAGTAAACATGTCAAAAAATCGAATTTTAATTACAAAGTTTGGTGGGCTGATTTGTAGCCTTTTCATGGTATAATCAAGAGAGTAAATCTTTATGGAGGAAGTATGAAATTAAATATTCAAGAAATTCGTAAGCAGTCTGAAGGTTTGCACTTTGAACAAACTTTAGACCTAGTCGCAGACTTGCGTACACGCAATCAAGAAATTTTAGATGTAAAAGATATCCTTGCTATTGGGAAAGTACAGTACGAAGACCGTATGTATTTCTTAGATTATCAACTATCTTATACCATTGTTCTTGCTTCAAGTCGCAGTATGGAGCCAGTTGAGTTAGTTGAATCTTATCCAGTAACGGAAGTTTTCATGGAAGGCGCAACTAACCAGCTAGATCAGGAAGTTTTAGACGATGATTTGGTCTTGCCTATCGAAAATGGAGAACTTGACCTTGCTGAGAGCGTGTCAGATAATATCCTTCTGAACATTCCTATCAAGGTCTTGACGGCTGAAGAAGAGGCTGGTCAAGGATTTGTTTCAGGAAATGACTGGCAAATCATGACAGAAGAAGAATACCAAGCTCAACAAGCAGTTAAGAAAGAAGAAAACAGTCCTTTTGCTGGTTTACAAGGACTATTTGATGGAGACGAATAATGGTCTTGTCAAAAAAACGCGCACGAAAAGTGCTAGAAGAAATTATTGCTCTTTTTCCAGATGCCAAGCCCAGTCTTGACTTTACCAATCATTTTGAACTCTTGGTTGCGGTCATGTTGTCAGCTCAGACGACGGATGCAGCAGTCAATAAGGCCACACCAGGTCTCTTTGCTGCCTTTCCAACTCCACAAGCCATGTCTGTGGCGACAGAGAGCGAGATTGCTTCACACATTTCTCGTCTGGGATTGTATCGGAATAAAGCTAAATTCCTTAAAAAATGTGCCCAACAGTTACTAGATGATTTTGATGGTCAAGTTCCTCAGACACGTGAGGAATTAGAGAGTCTAGCAGGTGTTGGTCGCAAGACAGCTAATGTTGTCATGAGTGTAGGCTTCGGGATCCCAGCTTTTGCAGTGGATACTCATGTGGAGCGTATTTGCAAACACCACGATATCGTCAAAAAATCAGCGACACCGCTTGAGGTGGAAAAGCGGGTCATGGATATCTTGCCACCGGAGCAGTGGTTGGCAGCTCATCAAGCCATGATTTACTTTGGACGGGCTATATGTCACCCTAAAAATCCAGAGTGTGACCAGTACCCACAATTATATGATTTTAGCAATTTATAAGTTAGGGCATCAAAAGTTTTTGCTTGATTTTAGGCCCGCTTTGTGCTATAGTATTTGATAACTAAATATTCCTTTAAACCTGTCCCGTGAGTCAGGCAAGGAGCGCGATAAAGTAGAAGGGTAAAGTCCATACTGTTTGCAGTAGGGCTTGCTTAGCTATACATTTCAAGTCTCCTTGTTTAAGGAGACTTTTCTTTTTGGAGGTTTGTCATGAAGACAAAAGAAGTTGTAGACGAATTGACCGTCAAACGAGCGATTACGCGTATTACTTATGAGATTATCGAACGCAATAAAGATTTGAATAAAATCGTCTTGGCTGGTATTAAAACTCGTGGTGTCTTTATCGCCCACCGAATTCAAGAACGTTTGGAGCAATTAGAAAATCTTTCAGTTCCTGTTGTGGAGTTGGACACCAAACCTTTCCGTGATGACGTTAAAAGTGGAGAAGATACTTCTTTTGTTTCTGTTGATGTGACAGGCCGTGAAGTCATCTTGGTGGACGATGTGCTTTATACAGGTCGTACTATCCGTGCTGCTATTGATAATATTGTCGGTCATGGTCGTCCTGCGCGCGTGAGTTTAGCAGTTCTAGTCGATCGTGGACATAGAGAATTGCCAATCCGTCCAGATTACGTTGGAAAAAATATCCCAACTAGTCGTTCTGAAGAAATCATCGTAGAGATGGCAGAACTTGATGGCCAAGACAGAGTTCTGATTACTGAAGAAGCTTAGAAAGCTAAAGGAGTAGCCATGTCAGAAAATCAACAAGCATTGAACCATGTGGTGTCCATGGAAGACCTCACTGTCGATCAAGTGATGAAATTGATCAAGCGAGGAATTGAGTTTAAAAACGGAGCTCAGCTTCCTTATGAAGACCATCCGATTGTTTCCAATCTTTTCTTTGAGGATTCTACACGGACGCATAAGTCCTTTGAAGTGGCAGAGATTAAACTGGGATTGGAGCGACTTGACTTTGATGTGAAGACTAGTTCAGTCAATAAGGGTGAGACACTTTATGATACCATTTTGACTCTGTCTGCTTTAGGAGTGGATGTCTGTGTGATTCGCCACCCTGAGGTTGACTACTACAGAGAGTTAATTGCAAGTCCAACGATTACGACTTCCATCATCAATGGTGGAGATGGTTCGGGTCAACACCCTAGCCAGAGCTTGCTTGATTTGATGACTATTTATGAGGAATTTGGTCACTTTGAGGGTCTCAAGGTTGCGATTGCAGGTGACTTGGACCACTCACGCGTTGCCAAATCCAATATGCAGATTTTGAAACGCTTGGGAGCTGAACTATACTTTGCTGGACCTGAGGAATGGAGAAGTCAAGAGTTTGCAGACTATGGACAGTTTGCAACCATTGATGAAATCATTGATCAGGTGGATGTCATGATGTTTCTCCGTGTGCAACATGAACGTCATGATAGTGGAGCTGTCTTTTCAAAAGAAGACTACCATGCCCAACATGGCTTAACTCAAGAACGTTATGACCGTTTGAAAGAAACAGCAATCCTTATGCATCCAGCTCCAGTCAATCGTGATGTAGAAATCGCAGATCACTTGGTTGAAGCACCAAAATCACGGATTGTCCAACAAATGACCAATGGTGTCTTTGTTCGAATGGCAATCTTAGAATCCGTATTGGCGAGTAGAAACGCCAACTAAAACACAAGACGTTAAAAGACGCCAGTGAGCGTCCACGAGAGGTGAAAATATGACAAAAAGACTTCTAGTATTAGAAGATGGCACAGTTTTTGAAGGCAAGGCCTTCGGAGCAGATATTGATGTAACAGGCGAAATCGTCTTTAATACAGGGATGACCGGCTACCAAGAATCCATTACAGACCAGTCTTATAATGGACAAATCTTGACCTTTACTTATCCTTTGGTGGGAAATTATGGAATTAACCGTGATGATTACGAATCCATTATTCCAACTTGTAAGGGAGTCGTTGTTTTCGAAGAAGCACGTAGAGCTAGCAACTGGCGCAACCAAATGACGCTAGATGAATTTTTGAAAGCCAAGAAAATTCCCGGTATTTCAGGGATTGATACGCGTGCACTTACCAAGATTATCCGTAAGCATGGTACCATGCGTGCAACCTTGACCCATGTTGGGGACAGTATGGACCATGTGACAGACCAGCTCCAAGCAACAGTCTTGCCGACAGACAATATCAAGCAGGTTTCTACAAAAACGTCTTATCCAGCTCCAGGAGTTGGTTTAAGCGTGGTGCTAGTGGACTTTGGTCTCAAGCACTCAATTCTACGTGAACTTTCTAAACGCAACTGTAATGTGACGGTTGTTCCTTATTCGACAACGGCTGAAGAAATTCTCCATCTCAATCCTGACGGAGTTATGTTGTCAAATGGTCCAGGTAACCCAGAAGACGTTCCACAAGCACTGGATATGATTCGCGGTGTGCAAGGAAAAATTCCAATCTTCGGTATCTGTATGGGGCATCAACTCTTCGCCATGGCAAATGGTGCTAAGACCTACAAGATGAAATTTGGACACCGTGGATTTAACCATGCGGTACGTGAGATTGCTACAGGCCGTGTAGACTTTACAAGTCAAAACCACGGTTATGCAGTTAGCCGTGAGGATTTGCCAGAGCATTTGATTATCACCCATGAAGAAATCAATGACAAGTCAGTTGAAGGAGTTCGTCACAGATACCAACCTGCTTTCTCTGTCCAATACCACCCAGACGCAGCCCCTGGTCCACACGATGCAAGCTACCTATTTGACGAGTTTATCGAGATGATGGAAGCATTTAAACAATCAAATTAATAACGAGTAAAAGCTTGTCGAAGAATTTATGTAACTGAACACGGACGGAAAGCTCGGAATTTAGAGAAACTAATTTGGATTGTCAATCCTTCCTTGGTTTCCTAAAATTCAATCGCTTTCTATTCGTCCTTTGTATCTTATTTAATGTCGCTCTGTGAGGCGACGAATAGAAAGGCAGGTCGTTTCTTTTAGTCGCTATCAGGCGAACTAAAAACTCCCTGCACTAGATTTTTTACCGAAAAGTATCGTTTCGCTAAAAAATCGTCGGAGAATTTATTTAATGGCAACCT
This sequence comes from uncultured Streptococcus sp., assembly GCF_963516515.1. Taxonomy (GTDB): domain Bacteria; phylum Bacillota; class Bacilli; order Lactobacillales; family Streptococcaceae; genus Streptococcus. The sequence goes on from NZ_CAUQCJ010000031.1 coordinate 21,174, forward strand.
GAGAGTTGCCAAATAGAAAGGAGAAGGGTGGTCCGTATTTGCTGAACTGAATACGGGCTACGGACTGTGCTAAAAAGATAGTTATTCCTAGAACTGATAGTTCTTCGTCATAACTCCTATTTTAGCTTTGTCCGCTTGACGCCCTTAATATCTTATATATGCCTAAACGTACTGATATTCAAAAAATTATGGTGATTGGTTCTGGTCCGATTATTATTGGTCAGGCTGCTGAGTTTGACTACGCTGGGACCCAGGCTTGCTTGTCTTTGAAAGAGGAAGGTTATGAGGTTGTTTTGGTTAACTCAAACCCTGCGACTATCATGACGGACAAGGAGATTGCAGACAAGGTTTACATCGAACCGATTACACTTGAGTTTGTGACACGTATTCTTCGTAAGGAGCGTCCAGATGCCTTGCTACCAACCCTTGGTGGGCAAACTGGTCTTAATATGGCCATGGAATTGTCTAAAAATGGTATCCTTGATGAGCTTGGTGTTGAGCTTCTGGGAACTAAATTATCTGCCATTGACCAAGCGGAGGACCGTGACCTCTTTAAACAATTGATGGAAGAGCTCAACCAACCAATTCCAGAATCTGAAATTGTAAACACTGTTGAAGAAGCAGTTGCCTTTGCAGCGACAATTGGTTACCCAGTCATCGTTCGTCCAGCCTTTACCCTAGGTGGTACTGGTGGTGGTATGTGTGCCAATGAGGAAGAATTGCGTGAAATCGCTGAAAACGGATTGAAATTGTCACCTGTGACCCAATGTTTGATTGAGCGTTCAATCGCAGGCTTCAAGGAAATCGAATACGAAGTTATGCGTGACTCAGCTGACAATGCTTTGGTTGTTTGTAACATGGAAAACTTTGACCCAGTTGGGATTCACACAGGGGATTCCATTGTATTTGCCCCTGCGCAAACCATGTCAGACTATGAAAACCAAATGCTTCGTGATGCGAGCTTGAGCATTATTCGTGCTCTTAAGATTGAAGGTGGATGTAACGTTCAGCTAGCACTTGATCCACACAGCTTCAAGTACTATGTCATCGAAGTAAACCCTCGTGTATCCCGTTCGTCAGCCCTGGCATCTAAGGCGACAGGGTATCCAATTGCTAAGTTGGCTGCCAAGATTGCAGTTGGCTTGACTTTGGATGAGGTGATCAACCCAGTTACAGGTTCAACCTATGCCATGTTTGAACCAGCCCTTGACTATGTGGTTGCCAAGATTCCACGTTTCCCATTTGACAAGTTTGAAAAGGGTGAACGCCGTCTTGGTACCCAGATGAAGGCGACTGGAGAAGTCATGGCAATCGGTCGTA
>NZ_CAUQCJ010000032.1:0-22251 GCF_963516515.1 uncultured Streptococcus sp.
CAGGAACCATTGAACGGATTATTTTTGAAAATCCCAGCAATTTTTATCGCATCCTTCTCCTAGAAATCGAAGATACGGACGCAGCGGATTTTGATGATTTTGAAATCATTGTTACAGGAACCATGGCTGATGTGATTGAGGGAGAAGACTATACATTTTGGGGGCAAATTGTCCAGCACTCCAAGTATGGGGAACAACTGCAGATCAGCCGTTATGAACGCGCAAAACCAACTAGCAAGGGATTGGTTAAGTACTTTTCAAGTAACCACTTCAAGGGAATTGGTCTCAAGACAGCTCAGAAAATCGTGGACACCTATGGTGACAATACCATTGACGAAATTCTGCAACACCCAGAAAAGCTAGAAGGTATCTCAGGGCTCTCTGCCAAAAATCGCGAGGCATTCGTCTCCACTCTTCGTCTCAACTACGGAACGGAGATGGTTTTGGCAAAGCTAGCCAACTACGGCATTCCCAATAAACTAGCCTTCCAGATTCAAGACTTTTACAAGGAAGAAACCATTGATGTGGTTGAAAATTATCCCTATCAGCTGGTTGAGGATATCAAGGGTTTGGGATTTACCATTGCTGACCAATTAGCGGAGGAACTAGGCATCGAAAGTCAGGCTCCTGAACGCTTCCGTGCTGGTCTAGTTCATAGTCTTTTTCAGGCCTGTATGGAAACAGGGGATACCTATGTTGAAGCAAGAGATTTGCTTGAGCAAACCCTTACTCTCCTTGAGTCTTCCCGTCCTGTGGAACTAGATCCCAGCCAAGTGGCCCAAGAACTCTCCTACCTCATTGAAGAAGACAAGGTTCAGCAGATTGACACCAAGATTTTTGACAACAGCCTCTTTTTTGCTGAAGAAGGTATCCGCAGTCACTTGGTTCGTATCCTTGAAAAAGGGAAACAGAAGAGCCAAGATATGGAAACCATTCAAAAACATATCACTACTGTCGAGCAAGAACTAGGGATTGAGTATGATAGCATTCAAAAACAGGCGATCTGTGACGCTATCCAGAACAAGGTCTTTATCCTGACAGGTGGGCCTGGTACTGGTAAGACAACTGTTATCAATGGGATTATCGCTGTTTACGCCCTCTTAGAAGGACTCGACCTCAGGAAAAAAAGCAACCTGCCCATTCTTCTTGCTGCTCCAACTGGCCGAGCCGCTCGGCGTATGAATGAATTGACAGGTTTGCCTAGCGCGACCATACACCGCCATTTGGGAATGACAGGGGACGATGATACCAGTCATCTGGAAGATTATCTGGATGCCGACTTTATCATCGTAGATGAATTCTCCATGGTCGATACTTGGCTGGCCAATCAACTCTTCTCCAACATCTCTTCTAACAGTAAAATCCTCATCGTGGGAGACAGCGACCAGCTACCGTCTGTCAGTCCTGGACAGGTTCTAGCGGACCTGCTTCATATTCCTTTGATTCCTCAGACTCGCTTGGAAAAAATTTATCGGCAAAGCGAAGAATCAACCATCGTCACCCTAGCTAGTCAGATTCGACAGGGCATCTTGCCAGCTGATTTCACCCAGAAAAAAGCAGACCGTTCCTACTTTGAAATTGCTAGTGGCCATATTCCTGCCACTATAGAGAAAATCTTAGGCGCTGCCCTCAGAAGTGGCATCCCTGCCCGTGATATCCAAGTTCTGGCTCCCATGTACCGAGGGGCGGCAGGGATTGATGCCATCAACCAGCTCATGCAAGACCTCCTCAATCCACCACAAAAAAACCAGCTCAGTTTTGAAGCTCCCCAGTGCCACTATCGGAAGGGCGACAAGGTTATTCACTTGGTCAACGATGCTGAAATCAATGTCTTTAATGGGGATTTAGGAGCTATCACAGACCTGATTCCCGGTAAATATACCGAGTCAAAACAAGACGAAATTGTCATGGATTTTGATGGCAATGAGGTCTCTTACCCACGTAACGAATGGTACAAGATTCGCCTAGCCTATGCCATGAGTATCCATAAATCACAGGGAAGTGAGTTCCCTGTTGTCATCCTACCGATTACCAGTGCTAGTAGGCGTATGCTGGAGCGAAATCTCATCTACACAGCCATTACACGCGCCAAAAGCAAGCTTATCTTACTAGGCGAATTACAGGCCTTTGACTATGCTACCCAGCACATCGGAACTGCCCGAAAAACCTATCTGATTGAACGCTTCAGTGATTTACTGGAGAATGTTGAAGAAAAGCAAACAGCTATCTATGAAACTGCCACATCAAGCGACTCTGAACAATCCTACATCCTGACAGAAGAAAACTGGGACAGCATCCCAGCCATGATTGGGATTACAGACGCAGATCTCAAAGAGATTTTTAGAAAATAGTGCATCAGAAAACCCACCTAGTCAGGTGGGATTTTTGTTTATGAATACTCAATGAAAATCAAAGAGCAAACTAGGAAGCTAGCCGCAGGCTGTACTTGAGTACGGCAAGGTGAAGCTGACGCAGTTTGAATTTGATTTTCGAAGAGTATAAGATTATTTAACTGTTGCTGTGCTCGTAATCAATTCAACAGCTTTTTTAATTGTGATATCGTGTTTCAACATATCAGCTGAAAGCAAGCTTTGTACTTGAGCCACTTCCATGTTGTAGTCTGTTGCCAATTGCTCGATTTCTTTTTGGATTTCTTCTTCTGAAGCATCAAATCCTTCAGCTTTAGCAACTGCTTCGATAACAAGGTTAGTCTTAGTACGTGACTCAGCTTCTCCCTCGTATTGTTTGTGAAGGTCTTCTTGAGTAGTTCCAGTGATTTGGAAGTACATATCAGGGTTGATACCTTGACGTTGCAAGTTTCCAAGGAATTCGTTTACTGAACGGTGAACTTCTTCGTGGATCATTTCTTCTGGAAGTTCTACGATTTCAGCGTTTTCTACAGCTTTATCAATTGCTGCACCTTCAACTGCATCTTTGTATGCTTCTTCTTTAGCAGCAGCCAATTCCTTGCGGTATTTTTCTTTCAATTCAGCAAGTGTTTCAACTTCTTCATCGATGTCTTTTGCAAGCTCATCGTCAAGAGCTGGAACTTCTTTAGCTTTTACTTCGTGGATAGTTGTCACGAATTTAGCTTCTTTACCTGCAAGATCTTCTGCTTGGTAGTCTTCTGGGAATGTTACGATAACATCAACAGTTTCACCAGCTGAGTGACCTACCAATTGGTCTTCGAAACCAGGGATGAATTGACCTGAACCAAGTCCAAGTGAGAAGTTTTCACCTTTTCCACCGTCAAATTCAACACCGTCGATAGAACCAACGAAGTCGATGACAACAGTGTCGCCGTTTTCAGCAGCAGCTTCTTTGATAACCAATTCAGCCAAGTTGTTGCGTTCGCGTTCGATACGCTCTTCAACGTCAGCGTCAGTTACTTCTTTTTCTACATCAACTGATACTTCAAGGTTTTTGTAGTCACCCAATTTTACTTCAGGTTTTGTAACAACTTCAGCAGTGATAACCCAGTCTTGACCTTTTTCCATTGAAGTTACGTCAATTTTTGGTTGAGCAACCACTTCAAGACCAGCTTCTTTTACAGCTGCTTCATAAGCGTTTGGCAAAAGAGCGTTCATAACGTCTTGGTAAAGTGACTCTTCACCAAATTTTTTATCGAAGATAGGGCGTGGAAGGTGACCTTTACGGAAACCTGGAACATTAAGAGATTTCTTCACTGAGTTGAAGACACGATCCAATTCTGGTTTGATTTGGTCTTGAGAGATAGTGAAAGTCAAGACACCACGGTTTGTTTCTTTGTTTTCAAATGATACAGACATTCTGTCATTTCTCCTTAAAATTTTTTAAATACAGTCTATTATAACATAAACGAGCGACTTTTTTCAAGTAATGACTGCGCTTTTCAATCATGCTGGAAGTACGGTTTCTTCTTAGTTTTCTTTAGTTTTCGAATATAATCTTATAAAAGATGCTTAATGATGGCTGATTACAGTAAAAAACGAATCGCCCAAACATCCCTCATTAGGCGATTCGTTTTTCTTATTTAACCACAAGAACCTTGTAATATTCATACTTATTTGGCTGTGTAATCTTAATTTTTTGACCATAGAAACCATCGATTTCTTTATCAAAATAATCTATAAATCTTGATGGTAAGCGTTTTATCTTAAGAACCTCACCAGATTGGTCTGCATATACAAGGAAATGATAGTGGGTTGTAGACATACCGTCATCAATCAATACAAAGTAACCTGTTTTAAGCTTACCATTAGCTTCATCTAAATAGTATAATTTATTGTTATTGATTGTGAAGCTAGTAGATGGAAGTCTAAGTCGTACACCTGGGTCTTCTAGATAAAGATCATTGCCAACTTTTTTGATTTCTGATCTAGTTGTCATCTCTGGAAGTGGTAATACTCTACGACCATCTGCTCCAAAGTAATATCGACCTGGCAGATTTTGGAAATTACGAATAACAGCTGTAGGATCAATTTCTTGTCCTTCTTCTTTATTATCCACTAAAGCTAAGGTAGTATTTGCAACCTCATCCCCGTATTTGTCGGAAAATTTCTTGAACTCAGGTTTGATATACCAAGTGTTTTTATCCACGATAACATCAGTAAAGTTATTTCCGTCAAATTTTGCTGTAATCAGATATTCATATCCATCGCCTAAACGAACAATGTCACCATTTTTATAAGGGCTATTTTTTAAAGTCAACATATAGCCATCCTTACCAATGATATAACTTTCTCCATCGCTGGCTGGAACAGCTCTGTCTGCGACCATAGCACCTGATTTTTCAAAGTAAGACCATTTGCCATTTGCAGTCGCCCATCCTGTTGCCATAGCGCCACTGCCTTTGAGGTAATACCATGTAGACCCTTCTTGGTACCAACCTGTACGCATGGCGCCACTATCTGCTAGGGAATACCAGGTATTGCCTTCCTTGTACCAGCCAGTACGCATAGCACCACTATCTGCTAGGGAATACCATGTATCACCGTCTTTGAGCCAGCCTGTCTGCATATTACCAGAATCGTCAAAATAGTACCAAGAACCAGCATTTTGTACCCATTTATTTTTAGCAAGACTGCCATCTTGTGAAAGATTCCAGTCAGCACCATTTTTAACCCAAGTATCTGCAGCCTGTGCTTGGTTGATAGACAAAAGTAGACCAGCACCTGCAAGCAAACCAAGTGTAAGTAGTTTAGATTTTTTCATAGTTATTTCCTCTTTTATTGAATAGCTATAAGAGGACTTCCCTCTTTATTTAGCTATATTCTAATACTTTTCATAGCCAAAACCAATAATATTATGAAAAACTAGACAATATTACCAATATCTACGGATTGTATTTTGATCCATTCCGTATTGATTCATATAAGAAACATCTTGACCTCTATCTGGAGCATGAACTACCTTGCCACCACCAACATAAATACCCACATGTTGATTTGAACCTTGGTCGCCATTGTACAATATTAAATCTCCAGGAAGTTGTGAGCCACTATATATAAATTGCCCTCCTTCAGCTTGTTCTTCAGTTGTTCTCCCAATATAAATATCAAACTTAGCATGAATAGCCATCGTAAATCCTGAGCAATCTACGCCACTATCCAAATCTGCCCCACCCCAAACATAGGGGATTTTACCTACAAAGGTTTCTGCATATTCAGCTACAGCTTCTCCTTTATTTTCAACTAGAGCTCCACTTGTCCTAAAGAAATAAGGGGTGCCTCCAACTCGATTATAACCAGTTAACATAGCACCATCATTTGAAAGATAATACCAATTACCATCTGGGTTAATCCACTCATTTGATTTCATCCAACCTTGATCATCAAAATAATACCATTTCTCATCTAACAATTCCCAATGTTTAGCATACCCACCTGAACTATATTTGAACCACCAGCGACCATCTGTTTTCATCCAAGTTCCTTTATCATCTCTATTTTGATTAAATGCTATTTTTTCTTGATTACCTTCTACTTGAGTTAATTCTCTGGGAGAAAATCCTACCAACTTAACTTGTTCCGCATCTTCAACCTTAATTTTACCTTCTTTAACAAGTTGATCAATTGCTTCTTTCTCGCTTGTATACTGTGAAGTTGTTTGTGATGTAGTCACTTTAGTGGTAGACGTTGTAGTTTCTGCACTAACTACATAAGTAGTTGATAACAAAGCTCCTGAAGTAAGTAATAAAGCTGCATAAGTAATATATTTTTTCATGACAAAAATCCTTTCTTTTAAGTTAATGTTTATTGGAACTACTAACAAAGTTAATATTATAAATAACTTCTAATAATGGTTAAGAGTACAACAATTCTATGTATTTTTTATGTGACATTACTTTGATTTAGATTACGGAAACATCATCTCATCCTTTTTCTTGTTTAATTTCCTAAAAACCAAGTTAAAAAAGATATAAAAATTGGTAAAACGTAAGTAAAATTAGTAATCCTTTTCATAGTCTTTAACACCTTCTTTCCACCATCATTGCCCACCCCACATCTTTATGATATACTAAATATAAACATTTTCTTAAAACTTCTACTTTTGGAACATTTCTGGAGGCAAAAATATGCGGTGGGATATTGGTTCAGTTTATAAATACATTCGTAAGTCAAAAGGGATTACACAAAATGAGGTCTGTGGGGACTACATTACTCATTCTAACTTATCGAAGTTTGAAAATAATCATTCTACTCCTAGGTATGATACTATGGAGTTGTTGTTGAGGCAAATTGATATGTGTTTCGATGAATTTCATTATATTTGTCAACATTACCAAATGGATTCTCGTAAGAAATTATTTTCAGAATACTATCAAGTCATTTCTTCACCTAATCTAGAAGAAATGAAGACACTGCTATCAAAATGTCAAATTTATCTAGATGATGTGCAGAATGATATCCCAATAGAACATGCTGTGAAAGAACTAACCATTTTTATAGAAGTGATTGAAAATCAGTTTTCCGATAAAGCTCAAGCCTTGGCTGAGGAGTTATGGAAAGAATTGGAAAAAAGAGATCAGTGGTTCCTCTCAGATTTACGATTGCTAGTGATGATTATTTTCCATTTCCCTATTGATTCACTAGAAATGCTACGTCAAAGACTTGTAAAATCTCTAAATAAATACACAGATTATCGCCCAGTTCAAAGTATTCATTACTCCATTCTAGCCAATATGACACGAATGTACCTTGAAGCAGGGAAGAAAGATGCCTGTCTATGCTTAATTCAAGAATGTCTTGATTTATCAAAAAAAATGAAACGATACGATTTATTGGGTGTAGCTCAAGTACGTCTGGGAATCGTTACTGAGGAACATGCTATGATTAATAAAGGACTATCCTTACTCGAATCAACAGATGAAAGTCGATTACTAGAGGAAATGAAAAAAGAAGTTCGTGATTATTATCAAGTAGATTTTTTTGAAATAGAGACCAAACAATAACTATTACATTATGAATAAAAGCGAACATGACTTCCTAGAAAACGAAGCTGTTCGCTTTTTTTATTTTACTATGTCAGATAGTTTATTTCACAACAGAAACATTTCCTGTTGAACTGTCATATCGAACAGTTTCTCCATAAAAACCGGAAAATCCTTTTTCAATATGACCACGGAAATCATTAGGCAAAACTTTCATCTTCACGATTTCACCAGATTCATCTGCATAGCCCAAAATATGGTGATCTTTATATAATAATCCGTCCATAAACATTGTGAAATATCCAGTTACAAGTTTACCATTATGATCATTGGCAGCTCTTAGATAAAGTTTATTGTCATTAATTGTCAATCCAGATGAGTCTAGACTAATAACTGGACTTGAGTTTTTAAGATAAAGTTCAGATCCAACTTTTTGAATAGGGAAGTGAGTAGTGAATTCTGGTAGATTCGCAACCTTACGTCCATCTGCTCCAAAGTAATACTTATTTGGTAAGTTTTGGAAATTCTTTATGACAGCTTTAGGATCAATTTCTTCCCCTGGTTTTTTATTATCAGTAATTGCATCTAAAGTATTTCGTTTTATATCGCCAATCTTTTGATAAGAAAAACGTTCAACAATAGGTTTGATATACCAGGCATTCTTTTCGATAACAACTCCATCTTTCTTATGAACAAGGTGATAGTCATAACCATCAGACAAAGTAACGATATCTGTAATAACTGTATCATCAAAAGGATCTTGTTCAACCTGACTTGGAAGTTTGGTCAACATATAACCATCCTTACCAATGACATAACTTTCTCCATCGCTGGCTGGAACAGCTCTGTCTGCGACCATAGCACCTGATTTTTCAAAGTAAGACCATTTACCACTTGCAGTCGCCCATCCTGTTGCCATAGCGCCACTGCCTTTTAGGTAGTACCAAGTTGATCCTTCTTTGTACCAACCTGTACGCATAGCGCCACTATCTGCTAGTGAGTACCAGGTGCTACCTTCCTTGTACCAGCCAGTACGCATGGCGCCACTATCTGCTAGTGAATACCATGTATTCCCATCTTTGAGCCAGCCTGTCTGCATGTTACCAGTACTGTCGAAGTGATACCAAGAGCCAGCATTTTGCACCCATTTATCCTTAGCTAGACTGCCATCTTGAGAAAGATTCCAATCAGAACCATTTTTAACCCAAGTATCTGCAGCTTGTGCTTGGTTGATAGATAAAAGCAGACCAGCACCTGCAAGCAAACCAAGTGTGAGTAATTTAGATTTTTTCATAGTTATTCCTCCACGAATTGAAACTGAGAGATAGAGTTAGTTTGACCATATTTTTATAGCACTCTTAAAGAGATGAAATAAAGACCTTAACGCTCTAGTGACCTTATTTTAATGATTTACAGGGACATGATTTTAACCCCCTTTTGAGTTTATATCAATCTTTTTTATAGTCAATATATTATTTTATCTATTTATAACTCTATTCTACTCCCCTATAAAATGAATGTCAACAAATAACATAAAAATATTGTGAAAAAAATATTTTATCACGCTAGTTGTACTTACTCGCTTCTTTGATACTAAATCAAGTCATTTCTCCAACATTATTTTATATAACTGCTAAAACTCTTCATGTCCCACCAAGTGGTGCTGAAAAGCATAGACCGCTGCTTGGGTGCGATCGCTAACCTCAAGTTTGGCAAGAATGTTGGACACGTGGGTCTTGACCGTCTTGAGAGAGATAAAGAGTTCATCTGCGATACGCTGATTTTCATAACCCTTAGCAATCAGTTGAAGTACATCTCGTTCACGTGCAGTCAGGTCCTCATGTAGTTCTATGTGATTGCGGTGGTATTCGACCTTCTTGCTGACCTCTTGCTCAATGGCCAGCTCCCCAGCAGCCACCTTACGGACGGCATGAAGCAATTCATCTGCACTAGAAGTCTTGAGCATATAGCCACGAGCACCTGCATCTAAGACGGGCATGATTTTTTCATTATCCAAATAAGAGCTCACAATCAAAATCTTGGCTTCAGGCCATTCTTTGAGGATAGCCAAGGTCGCATCAATTCCATTCATCTCAGGCATGACAATATCCATGACAATGACATCCGGACGCAATTCCAAGGCCAACTCAATGCCTTGAGATCCATTGGATGCCTCACCCACAACTTCTACATCATCTTGGAGGTCAAAGTAGCTTTTCAAGCCCAATCGGACCATTTCATGGTCATCTACTAGTAAAATTTTCATCTTTACTCCTTTATCATTCCTTATCAATCAGGGGAATACGGATATCAACTGCCAGTCCTTGCTTGGGAGCTGTCAAGAGTTGAACTGTTCCAGCTATATCTTCGACCCTCTCCTTGATATTACGGAGTCCATAACTCAAGTCGTCTAAACTCCCTAACTGGAAACCAATCCCATTGTCCACCACCTTCAGCTGCAATTCAAAATCTGTCTGATAGAGATAGACATCCAGACAAGATGCCTGAGCATGGCGAAGAGTATTGCTGATTAACTCTTGCAGGATACGGAAGATATGCTCCTCGATTTTCTTAGGCAATTTCGTCACATTTTGCTTAAGACTAACTCTGAGATCACTCTTGTCCTCAAGCTCTTTTAGGAGAATTTGAATCCCCTCTATCAAGCTCTTCTGTTCCAATTCAACCGGTCGCAAATGCAGGAGCAAGACTCTCAAGTCCTTCTGGGCAGTTTCTAAAATAGCTGTGACACTCTGCAACTGGGTCTGCATCTTTTCTCTATCCAATTTCAAAGCCTGCTGGCTGACACCTGACAAAATCATGTGGGCCGCAAACAACTCCTGACTAACGGTATCGTGCAAATCCCGAGCAATCCGCTTTCGTTCTTTCTCGATGATTTCCTCTTCCTGAGTAAGACTGTGATTTTCAGACTTTTGAAGAGCTTCTGTCAAAAGATTAAGTTTCCCTGACAAGGACTTGAAGCTGGCATCCAAATCTGGATCAGCAACCTGAACCACTTCTTGCCCTGCCAATAAACGCTTGAGATTGGCCTTCATTTTTCTTAGAGAAAGCTCTTCAACACCTCTCCAAAACAGGGCCAAGAGACAGGTCATGGACATGCTGAATACCAACAACAAAAAGACAAATTTTTCTGTTTTTTCTACATCATGCAAGAAAATAGACCAGTCAAAGTCAAGGATTTCCAGCAAGCTGTGGGACAGAAATAAGACAAACAGGATGGAGGTGAGAGCAATCATTACATAGGCTTGTTTTTTCATCCCCTAATCACCTCAACATCCCCAATCATAGTGGTCAAGAAAATCTTGACACTCTTATTACTCTTGAGATAGTCTTTCGTTTCCTGATGATAGTGTTCATTACGGAGGGCTCGCTTGGGCTGATTGAAAAAAGTCAAATCACCATAGAGACAGTTAACGCTGAGACTGACTTCCACATCTACAGGCACAATGATTTTGGTCGTTCCTATCATCTTTCTGAGGATAATGACATTGTCATGATTGGTTAGGATAACCCTCTCCAGATGAATGGTGTCCTTGCCCATGAGGCGAAAGAGATTGATATCATCAAACTGGCAAGTCTGGTAGCTTGAAAAATGATGGAGATTGCCAAACCAACGATTTTTCTCCTTCTTAACCGTTACCACCTCTTCAAAAACCAAATTGGTCTGCTCTTTTTCCTGGTTCATCATCGGATAAAGAAGAAAGAGGCTATAAATGACCCCAACAAAAATAGCTAGAATCACAAAGGGATTGAGCATGACGATGAAAAAGAAGAGAATGCTTGCCACCACTAAAAGAAGATTATTGCCCTCTTTACCAGTGTAATAGCGAATCAAAAGCAAAAAGAGGAATAAAATCAGCAGAAAACGCGAAAAATGCTCTGATACCATCAAAATCAGAGCTCCTGTCAGAAGACAGGCTTCGATAAATAAAAAGATTTTAAATTTTCTCATAGGTTCATCCTCTCCCTTCTATTTTATCACAATTCAAAAAAGTCACCTCGGTCTGAAGATGGAAAAAAGGCGATGGTTACGCCTTTTTCATCTGATCCTTTGCTTCTTTTAATTTTCCATAAAGAAGATAGTCTACTTTTTGTAGATCTGCTATGGTGGCACAATTAAGGGCACACATGATGAGTCGTAAATCATCTTTCCAGCCTTGGACAATGCCAATCACTTCTTCAACTGAATAGGTTTCAACCAATTCCAGAACTGTTCGAGACAGGCCTACAGCCTTGGCACCAAAGACCAAGCACTTAATCATATCCAGCGGATTCCGAACGCCACCACTGACCAAGAGTTCAACCTTGTCTTTCCAGTCTTGGGCATTGAGAAGGGCTTGCATGGTGGACTGGCCCCATTGATTGAGGTAATCACGTTGACCACTGCGGCGGTTTTCAATATAGGCAAAACTGGTGCCACCACGACCTGACAGGTCAAAGGTTCGAACACCCAGTTCATAGGCTCTTTCGATGGTCTTCACATCCATCCCAAAGCCGACTTCCTTTAAGACAATAGGAACGGGGATTTGCTTGCTATAGTCTACTAGATGCGATTGCCAGCTTCTGAACCTTCTTTCTCCCTCGGGCATGAGCAACTCCTGCATAACATTGACATGCACCTGCAGGAGAAGAGGATTCATCTCTTCTACAGTCCGAAGTCCCAACTCAACAGGCTTGTCTAATCCAATATTGGTTCCAAGAAGGAGATTTGGATGGCTAGACTTGACAGAAAATGAGTCATCTGTTGGATCTTTTAGGGCTGTGCTATAAGAACCCGTTACAAATAAAATACCACAGGCTTCCGCCACCTGAGCCAACTTTTGATTGATTTCTCGGCCTTTATCACTCCCCCCTGTCATGGCATTGATATAAAAAGGAAAATCCCACTTTCGACCTGCAAACTCTGTGGAAAGATCGATTTCATCCAGGTCGTAAAGAGGTAAGGAAGAATGAATCAACTCCACCTCATCAAAGCTATTATAGGAACTTTTCTGCTCAAGGGCATAGCGGATGTGCTCGTCCTTACGATTTGTCGTCATGTCCTATCCTTTCTTGGTATAAGAGCTCAATCCCCAGATCGGCCCAGCGATTTTTTATGGTTTCAGTTGATTGCACATCAAAACTCAAGGCAATGCCACAGTCACCACCACCAGCACCGCTACTCTTGGCAACAGCCTGCAAATCTTGGCTAGCTGTCTTCAACTGTCTAAGCGAAGGCGTGTAAATATCTGCGCTCAAGCCTTCTAAAAGCTGACTTGCTGTTTCCACCTGCTCAATGATTTTTTTGGCTTTTCCTTGCTCCAAGGCTTCTACCAAAGTAGCCACTGTTTCTTTTGAGGAACTTAAAAAATTCTGACTGATGTTTTGCTTGATTTGCTGGACCATGTGACTCGATACAGCCACTTCCTTGGTCCATCCCACTAGGAAATCACATTCTAGGGCAGGTTGTACGTGTGAGATTGAAAAGCCCCAATCACGCTCTAAAACAGTCGCTAAGTTTTCTTCTTCCAACCAAGTAGCCACCTTTTGGCGATCAAACGACTGGTAGAGAACCAAATCCTCTGCCACAATACAGGCAAGGTCCCCCATAGAGCCATTGTCTCCTCGCTTGAGCAAGACAGCACTGGCCAGCTTGAATAAGAGTTCTTGATCAACCGAAAGATCATAGAGAGCAAACAAAGCCTTGATGACCAAAACAACGACGCTACCGCTAGAACCCAGTCCAAACTTTTTCCCTTCTCGTTCCATTTTTCCACAGATTTCTAGAGAAAAAGGTCTTAAAGTTTGACCTAGATAAATCAAGAAATCCTCTACTAAAGCAATCGTTTCTTGAATCAAGCTATAGTCAGGATTTGGCGTTAAGTCTACTGCGAAATCAAACAGATCTGAGTAGATACGGTAACTATCAGAGAAAGCAATCTCCCCCTTCATATAGATGGGAATATCCTTTATCAAGGCCAACTGCCCTGGTTCTAAAATAGCATATTCGCCTGCCCAATAGAGTTTTCCGCAAGTTTTAACAGCAATCATCTTGGCTCAAATCCTTTGTTTTTGACACAATCAAGCGATAACGTTGACCGAAGATTTCTGATAAATGCTCCAAGTCTTTCTCCTGACAGAGGACCTTGACATTGGGACCAGCATCCATGGTAAAGTAGCAGGCCTCCCCTTGCTCACGAAGCTGGCGGACAAAGTCCATGGCTTCACAGCTTGCATCGGTCAGATAAGAAAAGGCCGGTGATGCTGTTTTGGTCGTAGCGTGCATAGCAAGGGCATTTTTCTCCGTTAATTCCCCAACCTTGGCAAAGTCATTTTCCTTGAGATAAACCAGCATATCCTGATAATCCTTCTCAGACTGACGCACCCAGTCATCAAAAGTCGTCGAAGTTTCCACACAAAGTTTCATCCCGTCACGGCTGGAGATTGGTTTTTTCTTGTCCTCTAGCACCAACATAATCATAGCTAGTTTCAAGTCTGTCTCTACAGGGTAAATTTCCCCACTATCCTTATCCCAGGCACCTAGTGGCCCATAAAAACTCCGAGAGGACGACCCTGAGGCAAACTTAGCCTCCTGCGCCAACTGGCTCCGATTCAAACCAAGCTTGAAATAAGCATTACAAGCCTTGACCAGGGCGGACAAACCACTAGAACTTGAAGACAGGCCCGCTGCGGTAGGCATATTGTTTTGAGTATCGATACGAACAAAGCCCCCACCAGCTGGACGGTAGCGGTCAATAATTTTACTCATTTTAATATGCTCAGCCTCATTTTGTAGCTGACCATTGATGTAAAAGGCATCAGCTGTCGCATCCGTCGGTAGAGATGACAAAGTCGTCTCCGTGTACATATTTTCCAAAGTCAAAGAAATACTGCTAGTAGCAGGCACCATCTCTTTTTCTTTTTTCTTTCCCCAATATTTGATAATAGCAATATTTGCGTAAGAACGTACTGTTACAGGCTCTCTATCCATGTCTGAACAGCTCCTTTCTCTTCTAATCTTTCTGCTAGTTCTTGAGCTTGAGCCAAATTGCTTGCCAAGGCTATGATACAACCTCCAAGCCCACCACCGCTCATCTTGGCACCCAGAGCACCATGGCTCAGAGCCGTTTCTACCAGATGGTCTGCCTCAGGGCTACTGACACCAATTTCTTTTAAATGTAAATGCGCTTGACTGAGGATTTGTCCCAATCCTTCAGCATCTTTTCGTGAAATCGCTTCTTCTGCCTGCCGAGTCAATTCTCCCAAGGCATGCAAAAACGGCAGAGCATCCTTACCCTTGCTTTGAACCACTTGGATGGCTTCACGAGTATGACCATAAACACCCGTATCGGCAATTATCAAATAGGCGGATAAATCCATCTCAAGCTCTGTAAATCCTACGTTCTTGATAAAGCGAATAGGTTGGTCACTGAGACAGGTCTTAGCATCTAAACCACTAGGATTCATATGGGCAATCATCTCCGCCCGATTGACCAAGATTTCTAGTACATCATGAGGCAGGTCGGCTTGATAGTAGTCAAAAACCGCACGAATGGCCGCTATGCTGATAGCCGCTGACGAACCCATTCCCCGCTTCTCAGGGATAGCCGAGTCAATCTCACAGCGAATGCAGGCTTCTGTGATATCTAAATACTCCAGCGAAGCATAAACTGCCATGGACAAGGTATCTTCCTCATAGAGGCGCCAAGGACTCTCTGCAGGAACTACCTTACAAGTCACCTCCACCTCTAAGAGAGGCAGGGAAATGGCAGGATAACCGTAAACGACCGCATGCTCCCCTATTAAAATAATCTTACTATGTGCCTGACCGACACCAACTTTTTTTGTCATTTTTTCCTTTTGCTAGACGAAAAAGCCGTCCCATACTCAATGAAAATCAAAAAGCAAACTAGGAAGCTAGCCGCAGGCTGTACTTGAGTACGGTAAGGCGACGCTGACGTGGTTTGAATTTGATTTTCGAAGAGTATTATTTTTTCCTACAAGTATTTATTCTCTCCTATCTATTTTATTATATTTTCACAAAAAAAGCGATTGTTTCCTTCACAATCGCCTCTTTCATTATCGGATCCATTCGCCATTATAGTTGACAGAGTAGCCTTCTACAGTGGTATTCACTGCTAAAGCACCTGAACTATAAGCGTAGTACCATTTGCCATTGACCTGAAACCAACCTGTCGTCATAGAACGACGAAAGAAACTCCATACCGTTAGGTAAAGAGGAAAGTCGTGAGGGAGCATGCACCATTGACAACCTGTTTTAGTGACGTACAAAGTCGCATTAACAAGTACTCGTTTCGACCATTTATAGGTGCAGTGTTTGGAGAAATAGGGTTCAATCTTAGCCCATTCTTGATCGTTTAAATCAGTATCATATGCTTTGCGGGTCATAACTCTAGTTTAACATTTTTTTGTGAATACAGGTTCTAAATAATCGACCACGAAAATTTCTTAAGTGGAAAACGCCTTATCTTATGAAGTATGCTACGGGAAAGCTATAGTTTATTGAAGCTAGAATAGTACGCTATAGTTGCTAAAACATTTCTAGAAATTAAGTTAACTTTCCTAATCGATTTGTTCATTTCTTATTTCATTCTATTGTATACACTTAATTTGACAATTCAAGATGTAAAAATATATACTAATATTTGACAAGTCATCCTAAAAGAGTTATTATATTGATGTGTTATAGATTGATTGAATCTAACTAAAGGATCCTATTCAATCAATGTATATCACTTAAGGTTCATACAGCTACCCTTACCGGACAAAAACTGTAAATAATATTATGGGGGGTCAAACATGAGCACTCTAATCGAACTCGAAATGCTACCAAGTGAAAATACAAACGAACAAGATATGCTAGAGCTTTGTGACATCACATGTGGTGTCAGTTGTAGCGTCACTGGATAACTAATATATAACAGGCCTCTTTCCGCAAAACAGTCGAAAGAGGCTTATTTTATACTCTTCGAAAATCTCTTCAAACCACGTCAGCGTCGCCTTACCGTACTCAAGTACAGCTTGCGGCTAGCTTCCTAGTTTGCTCTTTGATTTTCATTGAGTATTATTTGTAAGGAGAAATGTATGGATTTTATAAAAAACAGTCTTTTGTCTAATAATATAGTATATACTGAAGATGAAGATTGGTGTTATATTGCAAAACAGAATCTTACGGTAGACCAAGGGTGGAAAATTCATATTAGCACCCAATTAAAAGATTATAAGAAAATATTCCGTATACTATTACCTTTTCTAATTAAACATCAATACTGCTTTAAAGTTTGTAAGAATATTCATAGACTAAAAAAGATTAACTCTCCCCGAGAAATATCACCAACTGCAAACAAATTTATTACAATCTACAATAATAGTTCAGGAGAGGCAAGAAGTGCTATTCTTGACTTAGTATCACTTCTTACAGAATTCAAAGCCCCTAGAATACTGACAGATTTTCAATGTGGACGCCACTCTCCTGTACATTATCGCTTTGGAGCATTCAAAAAAATTAGAAGATATGATAAACAAAACAAAAAATTACTTTATCTTATCAAAGATAATACTGGCAATTTCGTAGAAGATAAAAGGCTTAATTATCCAATTCTACCTACATATGTTAAACCTCTATTTACAAATCAAGAGCTAGAAGATTATTTTTTAGTTGATGTTAAAACTCAAAGTCAATCAAACACCCCTATTACAAACTATAATATGGAGTGTATACTAAAAAAATCCAACAGAGGAAATGTATATAGAGCCTCTCTAAGCTCAACTCACCAAAAAGTTATTATTAAGCAGTGTCGCCCATTCTTATCGTATGATTTTGAGGGGAAGTATTATGCTAACGATGAATTACGTAATGAAGCATTATTATTACAATCATTTGAATCCAAGACATATACTGGATACTTTATAGAAGATTTTTATATCTCAGATGATTACTTCGTAGTTCAAGATTTTATAGATGGAGTAGACTTACTTAATTTTTTGAAACAGTCAAACATCGATACAAACAAAAGAATAGGTATTATGAATAAAATAGTTGATATTCTAAATGATATTCATTCTGAGGGATATAAAATCGGGGACTTATCACCTTCAAATTTTCTATACTCTTCTAAAACTGATGATGTTTTTTTGATTGACTTAGAAAACTTAGAACCTATCATGACTACTGTACGTAATGTACACACACCTTTTTTTGTCAATCCTGATGTAGACTTAAAACAAAGTACTATTGGACAAGTGTATTTTGCTCTATGTATGCTAGGATATTCTATATTTACGAGTGGAACATTAAAATTTCTTAAAGGCGACTCTAAATATCATATAACTGTACTGAACAAAATAGAACAATTACTAGAACTATCACATACTCAAGGTCAGCTCACAGATGAGCAACTATTTTGGTTACAATATCTACTAAATTTAAGTCAAACAAATAATTTAGTCAAAATTAAAAAAATAGAGGAACATAAATATGATTACAAAACAGAATGTAATAGTGTTCTACGATTTTTACTAGATAAAACTGTAAATTCTGAAGGAAGGATCACTTCTTCAACAGAATTTGGAAATTTCGTAAGTAATTTATCATTCCAACACGGAATAGCTGGACTACTGTTTCCTCTAAATAAATTGTACCACCCAGAACTGGATTCTAAAATACTCTCTATCATCAAGAAGGCAGTGACAATTAGAACGACACACACATATGAATATCAATACTCACTGCTATTTGGTGATGCAGGCTATCTATGGTTACTCCTACATTTATTTTCTATCAGTAAAAATCAATACTATCTACAATTAGCAAACGACACCGCTAAGAAATTAATAGAGAATTATGATACTCTAGAGGAAATAGACTTTGCATTGGGAAAATCTGGTGTCCTATTATCATTAATAAAATACTATCAATTTACCAATGACAATACTCTTAAAATTTTCATCCACAATAGTATAGGGGAAATTTATCATTATTTCCTACAAAGAGATACAGCCAAAGAAACGATTTTAGACTATAGCTTTGCTCATGGATATTGTGGAATTGCATATGCTTTATTTGCCTATTCTAAAGTCTTAGAACCTTCTATGTTCTATAATGATCTCCATACATTCCATACTGAATTAAAAAAATTATTAGAAAAAGTTACTTCTAATACTGAAAATTTAGGAAATTTACAACTTTCTTGGTGCGAAGGAATTTCCGGAATAATCTTATATCTTTGTATGTACGATTGTGACGGAAACAAAGATATTATTAGTAAATATCAAGAATTTATTTTTAACCATCATCTAAAAATGATGACAGGATATTGCCACGGAATAACTAGCTTACTACAAACCACTGTCTACAATCAAAACAAATTACTGATGAAAAAAATCCAACAGGTAATTTTAGCATGTTCTGAACGAGATGAACACGGTTTACTGATGTTTCAAGGAGATAGTGGTAAAGCAGATTTGTTTGACTTCGGAATAGGAAGCATGGGGGTATATTGGTGTCTATTAAATAATAAATTCCCATTCGATGTGCAGACATAAGGGGAAAAGTATGAAATTATTTTGGACAAACAACATATATAGACAGTTGCTGCTAAACAGCTGTTTTTCATCATTCGGCGACAGTATTTTCTACCTCGCCATTATCAATTATGTGGCTCAGTACAATTTCGCTCCGCTAGCGATTTTACTGATTTCCATTTCAGAGATGGTTCCCCTACTATCTCAACTCTTTCTCGGGATTCTAGGAGATTTTCAAGAAAATAGAGTCAAACACGCACTCTGGATTTCCAAAATCAAAATCCTGCTCTACGCTATTTTGACAGTATTTCTCGTCTTGTCGCCCTTTTCATTAGTTTCAGTCATTATGATTGTCATCATCAACCTCATCTCTGACACCTTGAGCTACCTGTCTGCCTACATGATGAACGCCCTCTACATCAGTGTAATTAAGGACGACCTGCATGATGCCATGGGGTTCAGGCAGTCACTGATGAGGGCTGTCCGCATTGTTGCCAATCTGGCTGGCGCGTTCCTTATCAATGTTATGAGTATTCAAACTATTTCCCTTATCAACACTCTGACTTTTGTCATTGCCTTTTTGGGCCTGTATGTTATTCGACATACCTTGTATGAGGTTGAAAAAAGGATTGAAATGTCACATACAGCACTGACTTTTAAGAAATATTTTCAACATCTTAGACAGTCGCTGGCTGTGCTCCTGAGATTAAAAGAGACCGTCATACTACTGTTTCTGACGACCAGTATGATTGCCATCTTGGATGTGTCTCCTCGGCTGATTGCCCTCCGCTTCATCCAACAGACACTAGCACAACTGAGCATTGGGCAACTCCTCGCCCTGCTCTCCATCATCATTTCTTGTGGAGCTATCCTTGGCAATATGACCAGCAGTAATCTATTTAAAAATATCCGTTTCACGCACCTCTTGGTTTTCTGTGAGATTTCCCTATTGACTCTAATAACTAGTATCTTTTGTCAAGCCTATATCGTGATTTTCATGACCAGTTTCATCAGTTCTACGATTATCGGCATTCTCAGCCCTCGCCTACAAGCAGCTGTCTTTGCCTATATCCCCAGTGACAAGATGGGGACGGTGGGCTCTGCTCTGAGCACAGTGGACATTCTCGCCCCGTCTCTGCTCTCCCTATTAGCCCTATCCATAGCATCGGGCGTTTCGGTGCAGTTGGCATTGATATTTTTGTATCTTATTTTGATTACTCTTATCTTTTGTCAATGGTTAGTCAAGTTCAACACTCATAACTAACGAAAAAGCATGTGTAGATTTCACATGCTTTTAATCTCCCCAATCGTCAGGTCAAGTACAATAAGTCACTCCTTTGATTAAGCGAGTGTTCTAATATAATTATAAGCGCCCTGTCATTACCGAACCCATTCGCCATTATAGTTGACAGAATAGCCATCTACAGTCGTATTCACTGCCAGAGCACCTGAGCTATAAGCGTAGTACCATTTGCCATTGACCTGGAACCAACCAGTGACCATAGCTCCTGATAAACGGAGATAGTACCACTTGTTACCAAGGTATTGCCAGCCCGTTTTCATATCACCATTTTCAGCATCTAAATAGTACCAAGTTGAGCCTTCTTGATACCAGCCAGTTACCATTGCACCTGATAAACGGAGGTAGTACCACTTATTGCCAAGTTGTTTCCAACCAGTTTGCATTGTAGCAGTTGTTGGATCTAGATAGTACCAAGTTGAACCATCATTTATCCAACCTGCACGTCTTTCACCACCAATATAGTTTTCTCCATTAATTTCCGTTTTAGCTAGATAATACCAATTAGACTGGTCATAAAGCCAACCTGTCTCTAAAGAATGATTTTGATTAAAGTAATAGTTCGTGTAAAAACTCTTCTCTTCTTTATCTTCCGGATTTGTACGTTTTTCCCCATACTTTCTTCCAACACTGTCTTTAGTTTTAACCTCTAATGCTTTCCAACCAACAAACTCTTGTAGCACTCCATTTTTATCGAAATAGTACCACTCTGACTTTGGAAAACCTTCTAATCTGATACCATTTGGGTAAGGACCAATTGTACTACCTTTAGATGGAAACGGAATATATTGCCAGCCGACCACCATCTCTCCAGATAAAGGATCAAAATAATAGTACTTACCATCAATCACTCGCCAGTAGGTTTCTTTGAGTTCCCCCTTCTTGTAGTAGGTTCTACCATTTTCTTGGACAAATTGCCAACCTTCTGAATCAGCATCATCCGCCAATACTGCACTTGTCGCTAGCAAACCAAAGAAAAAGATTGCTAATGCAATTTGCATCAATTTTTTTATTATTTTCATTAGACGTATCCTCCTGCAAGAATTATAGTAAAAATTAAATTGTATGTCAATATGACGGCCTTATACTCTTCGAAAATCAAATTCAAACCATGTCAGCTTCACCTTGCCGTACTCAAGTACAGCCTGCGGCTAGCTTCCTAGTTTGCTCTTTGATTTTCATTGAGTATTAAAATAATGCGATAATAAACTATCATTTAATTCACTAGTAAAAAAGATAACATCTCCTTTCGGAGATGCTATCTTTTTGGGGGCGACTAGAACATAGTGTTCCAATCTCTTTTCGTTAAATTTATAGAATGTTTATCCTATAAATTATTTTATCAAGGTAATTTCTTACTCTTCTTCCTCGCGTTTTTTCGCGATAAGGAGTCCCCCTGTTGCTGCTGCAAGAAGTGCTAGAGCAAGTGAAGCGCTAGATTGTTCTGTACCAGTATTTGGCAACTCTTTCGCTCCTGCTTTCTTAGCTGGTGTTGCTGCATTTGAGCCTTGTTCAGCAGATGTAACTGCCTTACCAGCTGGTGCCACTCCATGTGAACCTTGTTCAGCAGATGTAACTGCTTTATCAGCTGGGATTACAGCTGTTGTACCATCTGGGAAGGTAACTGTTGTTGTACCATCTTTACCTACTTTAACATCTGTTGCTGTTGGGTTTGATTTCTTAACTGCTTCTGCTACCTTAGCTTTGTCTGCTTCAGTCAAGTTGCTTGGATCTACAACTAGTGTTACTGATGGATCTTTAACACCATCTGCATCCTTAGACTTATCATCTGCTTTATTAGCTGGGATTACTGCTGTTGTGCCACCTTTACCTACGTTAACATCTGTTGCTGTTGGATTAGATTTCTTAACTGTATCACCTGATGGGATAACGGCTGTTGTACCATCTGGGAATGTTACTGTGGTTGTTCCATCTTTGCCAACTTTAACATCTGTTACTGTTGGGTTTGATTTCTTAACTGCTTCTGCTACCTTAGCTT
>NZ_CAUQCJ010000033.1:0-21363 GCF_963516515.1 uncultured Streptococcus sp.
TACGTTCGGTTAAATATTGAAAACGAAAAATAAAAAAAGAAAATAAATAACAAAATCAAAGAAAATCGAAACATTTTTGACTTCATTGTTTGTAGCACTCCATATTTCACTTGATATTGATGTTTATTCTACCATTTTTTCATTCAATAAGACAGGTTTTATAGTTAAATTTATTCTTTTTTCTTTCTAGATATAACTGATACAATCTTCTACCATGGGAAACCCTTACCTCTTCAACCAAATCAACCATTACTTTGAAATAGGAGAAATCCTCCATGATTTGACCTTTGAAGATAAGATGAAAATCGCCTACAAGCACTTGAAACGCTTGATTAACCTCAAAGGGAAAAATGTCGCAGTTCGTGAGTTCCGTGGCCTCGCTCCTCACTACCTCCGTGGAACATCTGGCGCTGCCAAACTCCGTGGAGCCATTTCACAAGCTAGCACTCTGGCAGAGATTGAATCTCTCTTGCAGTTGGATAAGGATTAAAAGTTTAAAACCCGTAACTCTCTTAAAGTTGACGGGTTTTTGATTGTAAAAATTCAAATACTGAACGTTATTATTGATTCAAAGCAACACTGGAAACCTTACCATCCGCTCCTGTTGTAATTTGGATGATTTTTCCTCCACCGATTTTGGCATTATACTTACCATCATCAAGAGTATAAGAATAGCCTCTGATAGAGTAATTTTCTTTCTTTCCATCAGCAGATTCTACTGTAAATTGACCACCTGATGAAACTGTAATAGTTTCGCCATTTGCTCCCTTCCAATTGCCCGCTGCAGCTGAGAAATCACCATCTACCATGGTTAAAACACCCTTGTAGCGTTTATTTTGCTCTGCTTGCTTGTCTTGAAGTTTGCGGTCAGTTGTAGAATCATAGCTTGATTGATTAGACTGAGCTTGAGGAGCCTGTTGAGTTGAAGAAGCCTGAACAGGAGTTTGTTGACTAGCTGCTTGTTGATTAGACACCTCTTGACCTTGTCTTTGCTCTGGTGCAGATGCCGCTTGTGATGGTGTCGCAGTTGCTGAAGACTGGTCAGTAGACGCCTTAGTTTTTTCAGATGAAGCTGAACTTGAGGACTTCTGAGTCTTGCTTTCTTTGCTAGAAGAAGCTACTTTAGAATTTGATGATTGGCTTGTCTTAGCAGAACTGCTTGCTTGAGTTGTTTCCTTTTTATTTCCACAAGCTCCTAATAGCAAGGTAGAAGCCAATACAGTTGCTGCCATCAATTTGATATAGGTTTTCTTTTTCATTTTTCTACTCCTTTGTAATATTTTAGAAATATAAAGAAATCTTTTTGTAATATAATTGTAACATTGGGATTTAAATATGTCAACAATTTATCTAAACTATTTTAAAAATCTTAAATACTTTAGATACATTTACTCCTCCTACTCTTCTATTCGTAATAAAACAGAAAAACAGGAGATTTTCCTGTTAAAAATTTGAATTTGTTTTGTGTAGCCGCTTGCATTTTTTAAGTACAAAGGAATATAATAACATTGAAATAGAATATAGGAGGTGCATTCTTATGCTAAATAAGTATTTCAAGTATCTTCCTTGGTTGATTTTGGGAGCTATTGGTTCTTATCAATCAGCCACTTACTATGCGCGAACTGCATTTGATATCTTCTATCTGACTACAATCTTTTTGATTGTCTATATCGCTTTGTTATTTTTACATGAGAACTATCTCAAGTATAGATACAAAGACTTCTTTACTTACATGTTGAGTAATCCTAAGAAAGACAGGTATCCCTAAAAGCAGTCACAACAGCAAAGCCATCTCATGATGGTACATAAAGAGGTCGGGAACTTTGTCCCGACCTCGTTTTTTATTTCAATCGATAGGTTTTTCTTGGTTTCTTTTTAGGCACTCTTTTGAGCCCAACCTCTTCTACATATTCGCCGTATTTTACGAGAAAGTTATTGCTGACGATTGGTCGACCTGGGTTGATGAGATTGACCAGTTCAGTTCCCTCGTAGACAGTGAACTCCTCCTCTAGCAGATAGAGGAAGGTCGGGTTCCAGTCGAGGCGTCCTTGGATTCGTTTGATGGATTCTTGGATAATGGCATAATGGTCAAAAGCGAAGGCTTGCTCCTCCAGATCCACTCCCTCTAGGTAGCATTTACCAGTCTGGAAATCCACATCTACAAAAACGACATCCTTGGCATCGTCTCCTGCCTGAACGAGGTCTAAGGCGCGACTAGGCAGATAAACCAAGTGAGCAATGGTCACTGTCCAGCCCCGGGGGTCACGCCCAGGAGTCGATACGGTCATCAATTGCTCGATTTTTTCTAAAGGAAGTTCGAGATTGACTTCTTCTCTCACTTCGCGCTGACAGGCATGTGCAGCATCTTCTCCCTTATCCATAAAGCCTCCAACCAAGGCCAAACAGTTTTGATAAGGGTGAGCCTTGCGACGGATTAGCAAGAGCTTGATTTTTCCTTCGACAAAGCAGTAGGCCACCATATCCACTGTCACACTTGGTTTTTCGTATTGAGGAAGTTCTTGCTCAAAGTACCAGTCTAAAAACTCCTCCTGACTGGCATGCATTTCAAAATATTCTTTTTCCGTCATCCCAGCTGGAATCATCGTGTCCGTCATTTTATGCCTCCTTACGAACTGCCTTGGTCCATTGGTACCAACCCACTAGACTATTAAGTGTGTAAACCCAGTACATCCCTTGAATATGGATATTTTCACCCCACCAGAGGTAAATACTAAAAAGATTGGTTGCAATCCAGAAAATCCATTGCTCACGATAGAGACGTGTCATCAAGAGCTGACCAACACCATTAGTCGCATCGGTAACACTATCACGGAAAGGGCGAGCACTATGGATACTTTGGTAAGCTAAGCCCATACCAATCCAGATGATAGCAGTCAAGGCCAAGTACTTGAACCAGTCAAAAACAGATAATTTCTTAGCTTCAAAATGAGATTCTTCTGCTTTTCCTTGATCATTGATACGGTTGGACAGCCAAGCATAGAGCCCAATCGGCTGCATGACAAAGAAGTAAACAGTCGTCAAAACTTCACCATAAAAAGTCGCATTCATAGCCAAAATCAAATAGATAGCAGAGTTAATGGCCCCAAAGAGATAATTGCTTGCACGCCCTTCTGCTACCAAGATAACACAGACAATCCCAGTCCAAGAGGCAAACAAGCTCATCCAGTCATGACTTTCTGTATTTTGCGTGAATTCCAAGATCAAGGGAACACTTGACAGGACGATGAGATACAACCACTGGAAGAGGCTACGGCCGACAAAGAGATCTTTCCAGAGCAGGCTCATGATTCCTACAAAACCAATCTTGCGGGCTTCTGCATGGACATTTTTAAAGTTTTCGATAAATTGTGTGATTTTTTCAGTTAGTTTTTTCATAATTTTCTCCTAATCTGCTTGGTAAATAGCATCAATAGCCACTTTGGCTGCTTCATAATTGCCTAGGTAATCCCCAGCTAGATAAACTAGTGGAATGGTGATTAAATATCGCTCTCTCATCTGGTCCAAATGCTGGGAAAAACTATGACGAATATGGTCTTCTGCCATGGTCATATCTCTAAATCCGTCATTGACATAGGAACCGACAGGTTGCACAAAGAGAATCAAGTCCCATTTTTCCTTAGACAAGATCGAGGCAAAGAGATTATCAAAAGTCTCTCCCGATAAGTCCCCTCGATCCTCAGTCTCCATGTAATAATCATAGTAGCCCTTGGTTACTAAGGAGTTGGTGTCTGCTATCACCAGTCCCCTATTGGCATTGCTATCGATTAACTTTGAGGTCTGGTCGTACTGCCCCAAGAGCAGATAATAGTAATCCTTTGGAGTCAATTCATCATCACGGACGTTATTTTTAATCTGGTACTCACGCGCGTATTCCAGACTAACGGGCGCATCATAATATCTGGCCAAATCTTTGGCTAGAGTGGTCTTCCCATTACTGGCACTTCCCATAATCAACACTTTCTTGGTAAACTGACGTCGGAAAGGTTGAGCGATGTATTTCCAATATTTGCTTGGATTGTCTCGAATCATAGTCGCTGAAATACCAAACTTTCTTTCTTGCAAGACAGTCTCAAAGCCACGATTAGATAATTCTTGCTGGTAATTTGCTTCTCCCACAAAGAAGATTAGTTCTTGCTGGTTTTCATCATAGGAAATCTCTGCTAACATCTGATTCAACCACTCCTGCCAGCCCATAGGGTAACGGGGAAGATTGGTTTCATCTAACTTGCAGACAGAGGTTAACTCATCATCCCGAAAAGCCTCTCGAATATAACGAAATCTTTTTTGAAGCGTTAAACCTACCTGCTCCCCTCGGTCTCCCTCGTAGCCTGAAACGACTACCCAAACCTGATCACACCGCCGCTTCGCACGCTGGATCAGATCGATATGCCCCTGATGAAGCGGAGCAAAGGTTCCAAATACCACTGCTGTTTTCTTTTTCATAAACGTGTAACCTTTTTATGATTTTTGATATTTTTGTTATCTGTGTTTTTATTATAAACTATATTTTTGTTTTGTCAATAGTTTTTTATTATTGTTTATAAAAAACTAGCAAAAAAGAGAATCAAGATTGCTCCTGATTCTCCATTTTTATGCAATATCAAATTTCAATTGGCCTGCTTTAACACCAATCTTAAGTGTGCTGCCTGCCACTAATTCTCCCTTGAGAAGAAGTTCTGCCAACTTGTCTTCCACTTCTGTTTGCAGGGTTCTGCGAAGTGGGCGAGCTCCCATCTCTGGATCATATCCTTTATTTGCCAACAATTTCAGTGCGGAAGCTTGTAATTTCAAGTCAATACCTTTTTCAGCCAAACTTGCCACTAAAGGTTTAACCATAATCTTCACCACTTCCTGCATATGGTCGCTAGACAGGCTATGGAAGACCACCTTTTCATCAATACGGTTGATAAACTCAGGTCTATAAGCCTTTTTCAACTCTTCAAACATGCGTTTTTCCATATTATCTTGGTCAAAACGAATATCCTTAGCCCCAAAGCCAACTGTCTTATCATCACGAAGGGCAGTCGCACCAAGGTTCGATGTCATGATGATAATGGTATTTGAAAAGTCAACCTTGCGCCCCTTGCTGTCTGTCAAGACACCATCATCCAAGACCTGTAAGAGAACATTAAAGATGTCTGGGTGGGCCTTTTCTACCTCATCAAAGAGGAGAACGGAATATGGTTTGTTGCGAACTTTCTCGGTCAACTCCCCACCTTCTTCGTAACCCACATAGCCTGGAGGAGCTCCGTTGAGACGGCTGGCTGCGAATTTCTCCATATACTCACTCATATCAAAGCGGATAAGAGCAGATTCGTCATCAAAGAGGACTTCTGCCAGAGCCTTGGCCAATTCGGTCTTACCGACACCTGTGGGCCCTAGGAACATAAAGGAACCAATCGGACGTTTGTGACTGCGAATTCCTGACTGATTACGGCGAATCGCACGGCTAATGCTTGAAACAGCTTGATCTTGACCGATGACACGTTTGTGCAATTCAGCTTCCAAATTCAGGTATTTCTTAGCGTCAGTCTGAGTCAGTTTTTGGACTGGAATACCTGACAAGCGACTCAAGGTGGTCAAAATATCAGACTCTGTCACCAAGTCTTTATAGACAGGCACTTCCTCTTCTTTTGCGATTAGCTGAGCTGCCTGTTTCCACTTACCATCCATCAAGGCCTTGTCAGCTGGACTCAAACCTGAATCGTCTGCTTTTACATGCTTTGCCTTATTTTGCACTGTTGCTGCTGCCTCATCCAAGAGATCGATAGCAGAGTCTGGCAAATGGCGACTAGTCAAGTAACGATGGGCCATCTTAACGGCTGTTTCAACCGCTTCATCTGTGATTTGCACACGGTGATGTTTCTCATAAGTCACCTTCAAACCTTGCAAGATGGTCATACTATCTGCCACACTTGGTTCTTCAATAGTCACTTTTGCAAAACGACGAGAAAGGGCTGCGTCTTTTTCAATGTGTTTTTGGTATTCTTCCTGAGTGGTGGCACCAACCGTTCTCAAAGTTCCACGCGCCAAGGCTGGCTTCAAGATATTGGCCGCATCCAGGGTCGAATCAATCCCGCTACCAGAACCCATGATTGTATGGAGTTCATCGATAAAGAGAATAACTTGACCATCTTCTTCAATATCCTTGATAATATTGTTCATGCGTTCTTCGAAGTCACCACGGAAGCGTGTCCCTGCAACGACATTCATCAAATCCAACTCTAACACGCGCATCTTAGCCATTTCCGCAGGCACATCCCTACTCGCAATACGCTGTGCCAAACCAAGCGCCAGAGCTGTTTTCCCGACACCAGCATCCCCAACCAATACAGGGTTATTCTTGGTCTTCCGACTCAAGATTTGAATCATACGCGAGATTTCCTTGTCCCGACCGATGACTGGTTCTAACTTGCCAGAACGCGCTTGCTCTGTCAAATCATGCGTATAGTCCTCGAGACCACCACTCGGAGTCTGCGGCATGCCCATCATATTAGCCATAGAATTTTGCTTGTCAGCTACTGTACGATGACGTTGGCGTAAAGCCTTGAGGTCTTCACGAGTCCAACCTGCACGTTCTTCTAGATTTCGACGTAGGGCAGCAATCTTGACCTGATCTTTCTTGTCTTCATAAGAAAAACCAGCCCTCTCCAAGATACGAGTCGCCAAGGCATTGCCATCATGCAAAATCGCATAGAGGACGTGCTCCGTCCCTAGCACCTTAGCATAGACCACTGACGCTACATATTCTGCTTCATCAAAGAGAACCTGCAAACGATGGGAGAACGGCAACTCCGTAAAGGTTTCATCCTGGCTATATTCCGTTTCAGTCAGTTCCAAAGCGACCTCTTCTAAACGGTCCATCTCATATGGATAATCATTTAAAGTCGCCCCTGCCACACTATAACTGTGATTGGACATGGCAATCAACAAGTGCCAAGACTCTAGGTAACGAGCTCCAAAATGGCCAGCAACCATGTAGGCACTTTCGATACATTCATTCAATGCTTTTGAATAGTTCATCTTACTTCCCTTTTCTATCTACCTCTTGTATGACCTGTCGTAGCATGTTTGCACGAACAACTGGAGCTTCTTCTCCTAAAACGCGATCCAAAACTACTGCTACCAGCAAATTCATCTCCTGCTTGGTCATCAATTCCTGCTCAACCAAAAGCTGCAGAATATCCTCATAAATTTCTTGACTGACTCGCTCACCAATCGAATAAAGCAGCTCTCGGAGCATTTCATGATGACTAGAAAACTCAATTCGTCCTATACGAATGTAGCCTCCTCCACCACGCTTACTTTCAACCAAGTAGCCTCTACTTTCCGTAAAGCGTGTCTTGATCACATAGTTAATCTGACTAGGAACAACCTGAAAAGTATCTGCCAACTGACTCCGTTGTAACTCCACAATACCAGATTGATCTAAAATCGCCTTGATGTAGGCCTCAATATGATCCGATGTATTTTTAAATCTCATTACAAACCCACCTCTCTCTTTGAACCTTGACTATCTTTGACTATTATACCGAAATTTTCTCATTTTTAAAAGAAAAAGGGCGCTGGTAAAGGATAATCTTCACCAACTCCCTATTTTTCTAATTATCTAAGCCTAATTCTGCCAAGATTTGACGTTTATAGGCAATCTTTTGGACTTCCTTGTCCTCATCTTCAGACCAATCTAGTTTAATTTCTGAAACAATCTGCCCAGGGCGATTTTTCAAGATATAGATGCGATCGCTAAGACTGAGGGCCTCCTCGATACTGTGCGTGATAATCAATGTTGTCAGTTGCAACTGCTTGTGAATCTCCAGATACCAAGCGTGGAGTTCCATCTTGGTCATCTCATCCAAAGCGCTAAAGGCCTCATCCAAGAGAAAGAGCTTGTGACCGAAAAGGTAGGTCCTGAGCAAGGCCACACGCTGACGCATCCCTCCACTGAGTTCGTGAGGATATTTGTCCCGTACAGCTGTCAACTGGAAGGTCGCAAGGATTTCATCCGCTCGGGCAATAGCTTCCGCCTTATCCACTTTTTGAATCAAGAGGGGCAGAATAATATTGCCTAGCACAGTCTTGTGCTCCAAGAGTAGATCCTTTTGCAACATATAACTCACGCGCCCCTTAGGATTTTCTTCACCATCAAGAACAATTCTCCCTGACTGAACTTCTAAAATCCCAGCGATTAGATTAAAGAGGGTGGTTTTTCCAACACCACTTGGGCCTAGGATGGAAACCACTTCACCTGAAGTGACTTTCAGATTGATGTCCTCTAAAATCCTCTCCTGACCATAGGCATAACTGACGTGTTCTAGTCTAATTTCTGTCATTATTTCACAAATTCGTTGGTGAAGCCTTTGTCTGTCAAGTCTTCTTTAAGGATACCATTTTCTTTATCCCATTTGTAGAAGGCATTCCAGCGAGCTGCATCAAATTGACCCCATTTTTCCTTGTCGCTTGCGTATTCTTTTGACAAGTATTTTTGAGATTCAATGACAAAGTCACGTTTTTCCTGAAGTTCAGGTGCATTCTTAATGAGGATATCTGCTGCTTCCTCTGGATGCTCCATAGCATATTGGTAACCTTTTTTGATAGCTTGGATGACTTTACGAGCTTCTTCTTTATTGTCTTTCAGATAGTCGTTGTTTGCGATAATAACTGGTGAATAGTAGTCAAACTCCTTGACGTAGTCTTTCAAGTACATAAAGTTAGCCTCTACGCCTTGAGATTTAGCAAGGATACCATCCCAACCGTAGTAAATCCAAGCAGTGTCAAATACGCCATTGGCAATCGGTGTGATTGAGTTTGAATCGTTGTTTGGTACTTTTTCGACCTTCTCAAAGTCTCCACCTTGTGATTCTACCAAGGTTTTCAACATAGCAAGTTCAGTTGGGTCATTCCAAGTTCCGTATTTCTTACCAACTAAGTCCTTTGGACTGCTTACATTGTCAGATTTACGAGAAATGATTCCTGATGTATTGTGCTCTACGATAGCTGCAACGGCAGTAATTCCTGCACCTTTTTCCAATTTTTTAGCCATATAGTCTTGGAAATAAACTGCAAATGGCGCCTTACCATTGATCACCAAGTCAGAAGAACTTTCTTCTGGTGGCAATTTCAAATCAACATCCACTCCAGCTTCTTTGAAATAACCTTTTTCCTTGGCCACATAAAGCCCTGTGTGGTTGGTATTTGGTGTCCAGTCTAGGATAAAGTCAATTTTCTTAAGTTCTGCTTCCTTATTATCCTTAGAAGCAGTTCCTTGACCACAGGCCACAAGCACAACAGCTACAAGAGCTGTTACAAGCGTTAAAAACACTTTCCATGTTTTTTTCATTTTGATTTCCTCTTTTCTTTTTTGAAACATTCTAATTCTACGAACGTTTCCATTTAATAACATATTTTTCACTAATATCGACAAATTTCATACCCAAAAGGCTGATAATCGATACCAGAATAATAATAGCAAACATGGTATCATACTGAAACAGTTTCTTGGACTGAATCATGTAGACACCTAGTCCTTCAAAGCCTCCCAACCACTCAGATACCACTGTTGTGATAAAGGCGTAGGAAACACTGACCCTCAGACCTGCATAAAAGTAAGGCAGGCTGACTGGAATTTTAAAATGCCACAGGATTTGCCAAGGTTTGGCCCGCATCAGACTAAACAAGGTCAGCATATCCTTGTCACAATGCCTAAAACCGTCCAAAATGCTGACGATGATAGGAAAGGTTGTCGTCAAGATAATCAAGACAATCTTAGGGAGAATCCCATAACCTAGCCACAAGACTAGAATAGGAGCTAGGGCAATAGTCGGGATAGTCTGAACAACCACCATCATTGGGTAAATCAGGTCATTAAGCCAAGTCAAACTGTCCATAAGTACAGCCATGAGACAGGCAATCAAGACTCCCAAAACCAACCCCAGTAAAGCCACTCTCAAGGTGGCCCAGCTATGGTGCCAGAGAAATTCTCTATCACGAACAAAGGACAGGAGAATCTCAAGAGGTGTCGGCAGGATAAACTTGGGGAGAAGTTTAAGAAAACCTGCTAACTGCCAGATTGACAAGACTCCTAGAAAACCCAATAGACTAATGTGTCGTCTCAGTATACTTTTCAAGTTTCTCATCAATACTTAAAATCTCTCCTACATTTATTTTGACATTGGCAAAGACATTATCTGCCTCCTGCCCTGCCACTTCCAGCGCTTCTTTGAGAATGCGCATGAGCTCATCAAACTCCCCTTCCAAGACCGTTTCAAATGGTGTCACCACCATAGTCACTTCTTGAGCTTGCAGATAAGCAATGACCTGATCAATAACAGCTATCCGATTAATCCCCTGTGATAGGGGTAAAACTTGCAAGGCAATGCTTGCTTTCATAACAACCTCCTCTTCTCATTTTCCTTTGACAAAAAGAAAAACCTTTACCATATATGGAAAAGGTGCAGAATAGACTAAGTATCGTTCCCTACGCTGGCATTACCCAGATCAGGTGCGGTCGAAGTTTAACACTTCCTCTCAGACTGTACACAGACTCCCATATATTATATGGACATATGATAGCGCAAAATAAAAAAAATGTCAAGGAAACTGCTTACAGAAAAGAGCAGGAAATTTTTCCTACTCCCATTTTCTATACTCGTTCTCCATTACTATTTACTCTGTAACCATCCACCGTCGTATTAACAGCTAAGGCGCCTGAAGAGTAAGAATAATACCACTTACCAGAGACTTGATACCATCCTGTTTTCATTGCCCCTGAACTATCTAGATAATACCACACTCCATTTTCCTTTAACCATCCTGTCTGCATTTCACCAGATGATTTCAAATAATACCAGCTAGAACCATCCTTCAACCAGCCTGTTGATTTAGAACCATTTGATTTGAAGTGATACCAACTACCATTTATTTTCTTCCAACCAACAGTTAAACTACTATTGGATCCATAGCTAGAGCTATTTCCTGATTGATTCTGATAATTCTGTGAAGAAGTCACCCCCTCTAGCTGGATATAACGACGGCTCCCATTATAAGCCGTATAACTCAACCACTTGTATCCATCTTTTTCGAGAATTTGATCATAATGAACATTCTCCCCAGGATAATAGTAATCAATCGCAGTTGCGCTAGCTAGAGGCTGATTTTTGATAGCAGCCTTAGCCTTAAAATAATGTGTTCCCCCTGTTGAAGTTGATGATTGACTATTTCCAACACTGCCACCAGCCAAATCTTTAAAATGAATAAAACCAGTCATAGTATTGGCCTTCACGACGCGCTTGTTATAAGATTCTCTTATTCCATAGTTGTATTCTTCAATCTCAATCTCATCTCCTATTACATTTGATACCCAGGCAACATGACCATAAGTTCCTGCAGTAGACCAAGCAATAGAGCCAATAGCTGGTCTATTATCTACACGATAGCCTTCACGACGAGCACGATAGCCCCATTCATCCGCATTTCCATAAGCAGCCGGAATCTCAAAACCATTGACATTACTCAAACGAAAGGCTGCAAAAGAAGTACACTGACGAGAATACATGCGCCACTTGTCAATCTCCTGACTCCCATTTTTATAATAAGCAGGATAATCATCCCCACGCGCAATCGATCCATTCCCTCCAGAATAGGCATAGACACTATCACCCGCTGCTAGCATCAATCCTACTACTAAAAAAGGAACAACCTTTTTAACTGATTTTCTAAAAGAAAACCCTGTCTCTGTTACTGTAAATGGTGAAATTTTCATTCTTCCTCCTTGAAAATAATATAGTACTCAATGAAAATTAAAGATCAAACTAGGAAGCTAGACGCAGGCTATACTTGAGTATGGCAAGGCGAAGCTGACGTGGTTTGAAGAGATTTTCGAAGAGTATAAATCGAAGATTGCCTTCACTTAAATTATTCGGAGAAAAAAGAAAAAGTGAGAAAATTTCTCACTTTAGTCAAGATAATGAATCAAATTCTTTTCTGTAAGAATATCTGAGTAAGTAAAGGACTCAACATAAACATTAGCTTGTTTATCTCCTTCAACGTTCCCAAATTCCACGATAAATAGGGATGGATAAACTTCAATTAGCTTACCCAATCTATTTTTTTGGCGCTTACGCCCATTTTCCAAGGTCATTTCGATTACATGACCCTCATGCGCCTTGATTTCCTCTTTAATTTTTTTCATCTTAGCTACATCTGTAAATGCATCTGTCATCTTATTTCCTCCCTTTTTGATATACTTGAAAATTTATTGTATTCTTTTTGGAAAATTAATTCCACCGTTCCACGAGCTCCACTACGGTTTTTCTCGATAATAACTTCTACCTTATTATTTGGTATGCCTTCCTCTTCTTCACCACCACGCTCATAGTAGTCGTCGCGATAAAGAAAGGCTACGATATCAGCGTCCTGCTCAATAGACCCAGATTCACGAATATCAGACAAAACTGGCCTCTTGTCCTGACGTTGTTCTACACCACGAGATAGCTGACTCAGAGCAATTACGGGAACTTTCAGTTCCTTGGCTAGGATTTTCAACTGACGTGAAATTTCTGAAACTTCTTGTTGGCGGTTTTCTCGACCGGTTCCCGTGATAAGCTGCAAGTAATCTATCAAAATTAAACCAAGATTACCCGTTTCTTGAGCCAGTTTGCGTGAACGTGAACGAATTTCCGTAATCCGAATCCCTGGCGTATCATCGATATAGATACTTGCATTCGCTAGATTCCCTTGAGCAATGGTATACTTTTGCCATTCCTCATCGGTCAATTGACCCGTACGGATAGAATGCGATTCTACCAACCCTTCTGCCGCAAGCATACGATCCACTAGACTTTCCGCACCCATTTCGAGCGAAAAGATAGCAACCGTTTTGTCCAACTTGGTC
This sequence comes from uncultured Streptococcus sp., assembly GCF_963516515.1. Classification (GTDB taxonomy): domain Bacteria; phylum Bacillota; class Bacilli; order Lactobacillales; family Streptococcaceae; genus Streptococcus. The sequence continues at coordinate 12,911 of NZ_CAUQCJ010000033.1, forward strand.
CCAATATTCTGAGCAATGTTCAAGGCAAAGGCTGTCTTACCAACCGCTGGACGAGCTGCTAGAATAATCAACTCCTCCTCGTGCAGACCAGTTGTCATATGATCCAAATCACGGTAGCCCGTCGCAATACCTGTAATATCGGTCGTTTGCTGCGAGCGAGCTTCCAGATTTCCAAAGTTGACGTTCAACACATCTCGAATATTCTTAAACCCGCTTCGATTGGCATTTTCACTGACATCAATCAGACCTTTTTCTGCCTGAGCAATGATTTCATCAGCTGGTTGAGAAGCCTCGTAAGCTTGATTGACAGACTCTGTCAACTTTGCGATTAATCGCCGTAACATAGCTTTTTCTGCAACAATCTTAGCATAGTACTCCGCATTGGCAGAAGTTGGCACAGAATTGACAATCTCAACCAGGTAAGACAAGCCACCAATATTCTGTAAGTCACCTTGATTATCAAGAATAGTACGAACCGTTGTTGCATCTATAGCATCGCCACGGTCCGATAAATCAACCATGGCTTGGAAAATCAAACGATGGGCATACTTAAAAAAGTCTCGAGACTCAATGTATTCTCGCACAAAAACAAGCTTACTCTCATCAATAAAGATAGCCCCCAAAACGGATTGCTCAGCTAAGATATCTTGAGGTTGTACTCGTAACTCTTCTACTTCTGCCATCAGACTTCCCTTCCTTTTACAATCTTGTCAAGAAGGTGTAAATTTATCCTTCTTTCACACGAAGATTGATTACACTTGTAATATCTTGATAGATTTTCACTGGTACATCAATCAAACCAACTGCTCGAATCGGAGCTTGTACTTGGATATGACGTTTATCAATCTTAATTCCAAATTGCTTTTGCAATTCTTCTGCAATTTTCTTATTGGTAATAGAACCAAAAGTACGGCCATCTGGACCAACTTTTTCAACAAATTCTACAACAGTTTCTTCTGCTTCAAGTTGGGCTTTAATTGCTTTTGCTTCTGCAATCATCTCAGCGTGAGCTTTTTCTTCAGATTTCTGTTTACCACGAAGCTCACCTACCGCTTGAGCAGTCGCTTCTTTGGCTAGATTCTTTTTGATAAGAAAGTTTTGCGCATACCCTGTTGGTACTTCCTTAATTTCGCCTTTTTTACCTTTTCCTTTAACATCTGCTAAAAAGATTACTTTCATTCTTCTTTCTCCTTTTCCTTTATTTCATTTAATACAATTTCTGTCAGTTTTTCACCTGCTTCTGACAAGGTTAAATCCTTAATTTGAGCTGCAGCTAAATTAAAGTGGCCTCCACCGCCTAACTCTTCCATAATCCGTTGTACATTTAGTTTACTACGACTTCGAGCTGAGATAGAGATAAATCCTTGTGTATTCTTCGCAAGAACAAAACTCGCTTCAATACCTGACATAGCTAACATGGCATCTGCTGCCTTACTAATAACAACCGTATCATAGCATTTCGAGTCCTGAGCCTCTGCTATCAATACATCTGAACCTAATTTACGCCCCTGTAAAATAAGTTCATTGACCTCACGATATTCTTCAAAATCTGTCGCAGCTATTTCTTGGATAGCAATACTATCACTTCCTCTCGTTCTGAGATAGCTAGCAACATCAAATGTCCGACTAGTCACTCGTGAGGTGAAATTTTTAGTATCCAGCATCATACCAGCCATCAAAACACTGGCCTGCATACGACTCAGACGATTTTTCTTAGAATTCTGGAACTGAATCAATTCCGTTACCAACTCACTGGCACTACTTGCACCACTTTCGATATAAGTGATAACTGCATTGTCTGGAAAATCCTGATCCCTTCTATGGTGGTCAATGACGATGGTTTGGGTAAATAAATCATAAAAATCTTTTGATAAAGTTAAAGCTGTCTTTGAATGGTCTACAAGAATCAACAAAGAACGATTGGTCACCATCCCCATTGCATCCTTAACAGACAACAACTTCGTAACTCCTTCTTTTTCTAAGAATGAAACAGCTCGTTCTATATCCGGCGACATTTGATCTTCATCGTAAAGAGCATAGCTATTTTGAGTCACATTGCTGGCAAATAACTGCATACCTACAGCAGAACCCAAAGCATCCATATCTAGGTTTTTATGACCAACTACAAAAACCTGATCTACACTCCGAATCTTATCTGAAATAGCTGTCATCATAGCGCGCGTACGAGTCCGTGTACGCTTGATTGAGGCAGCAGACCCACCACCAAAATAAACTGGATTTTTCGTTTCGTCATTCTCCTTGACAACAACCTGATCGCCACCACGTACTTCAGCCAAGTTCAAGTTGAGCAATGCAACTTTCCCTATCTCATCATGATTTCCATCACCATAAGAAAAGCCCATACTTAAGGTCAATGGCAACTGTCTCTGTTTCGACTCTTCTCTGAAAGAATCAATAACAGAAAATTTATCATTCATTAGCCCCTCAAGTACTGTATAGTCCGTAAACAGATAAAAACGATCCATACTCACTCGACGGGAGAACATGGCATATTTCCCAGCAAATTCTGAAACAAAATTAGCTACAAAACTGTTAATATGACTGATATCAGACTCTGATGTTTCATCCTCTAAATCATCGTAGTTGTCAACGGAAACGATTCCAATCACAGGCCGACTTGTTACTAACTCAACAGTCGCTTCATATTCTCCAGACACATCAAAGAAATAAAGAACTCCAGATACCTTGTCCATATGAACCGAATAACGAGTCTCACCCAAGGTGGCATAAGAACCTGGATTCCCCACAGAAGCCTTGATAATTGTTTGAATTAATGCCACATCAATCTCGCCCACTTCATTAGTCAAAATCAATTCAGCATAAGGATTAAACCATTCAACTTCACCTGACGATAAGTCTAATTTAATAACTCCGACAGGCATCTGTTCTAACAAGGTTGTCAAACTTTCTTCAGCTTGGTGGTTTACATACTGGATTTGTTCTACTTCACTCCTTGAGTAGTAGTCTCTCTGATGGATGAACAATAAAATATATGAACCCAAAATAAGTAGCAAAAGAAATAGCGTTACCAGTGTATTCGTTACAAAAACAAGTTGCACAGATAGCACTCCGAACGCCACTATTCCTAATATTAAGGGGAAAATAGGACTTACATAAAATTTTTTCATTCCAAACCTCTTGGCACCCATTATACCATAATAACCACCAAAAAGCGACTTTTTAAAAGTGTAATCAGTAATTCTACAAACTATAAGAAAAAGGAGGTTTACAACTCAGTAAACCTACCTTTACACATATTGAAATTAAGATTCTTTAACTTCTAACAAACCAATTTCTCCATCTTCACGACGATAAATCACATTAGTTGTCTGATCTTCAACATCCACATAGATAAAGAAATCATGTCCCAATAAATCCATTTGTAGAATAGCTTCTTCCAAATCCATTGGTTTTAAATCAATTTGTTTTGAACGAACAACTCTAGACTGGACAACATTTGTATCTTCCACCAAAGCATCTGTAAATAATTGACTAGTTGCTACCTTATTTTTATTTTTACGCTCGATTTTTGTTTTATTTTTACGAATCTGACGTTCAATTTTATCGGTTACAAGGTCAATTGAACCATACATATCTTGAGACACATCTTCTGCACGAAGAGTAATAGAGCCAAGCGGAATCGTCACTTCCACTTTAGCAGTTTTTTCACGATACACCTTCAAGTTAACTCGAGCATCCAACTCTTGTTCAGCTTGAAAATACTTTTCGATCTTTTCGAGTTTAGAAACTACATAATCACGAATTGCTTCTGTTACTTCTAGGTTTTCACCACGGATACTATATTTAATCATATGAGTACCTTCTTTCTAAACATTTTTGTTTTTCTGATTTCATTATAACGCTTTCATTTTATTTTTGCAAATTTTTTCCTCATCTTACAAGGGAAAAAGTTTTTACATCCTCAGCACCAGCATCTTCCAGCAGTTTCTTCACACGATTTATAGTTGTTCCAGTAGTATAAATATCATCTATAATCAGGATTTTTTTAGGAATAGTGACTTCACTTTTAATAAAGAAAGGAAGTTCTGTCGCCAAGCGTTCTGAACGACTTTTAGAAGAATTAGCTCTCTCTTCTCTTTTGTCTAATAAATCCAGATACTTGAAACCTGCTGCTTCAACTAAACCTTCAACCTGATTAAATCCTCTGTCAGCATATCTCTCCTTACTTAATGGAATGACTACAAATTGATACTCTTTGTACTTTTTCAACTCCTCACTTAAAAATGAAGAAAAAACTTTTCTTAAAAGGAAGTCCCCATCAAACTTATATCGACTGAAAAAATCTTTCATAGCTTGATTGTAAGTAAAAATCGCGCTATGACTAACCTCAATTCCTTCTTTACACCAAAGTTGACAATCTTGACAATTTGTTGACAATCCTATTTTCATACAGTTTGGACAGTGCTCTTCTCCAATTCTCTCAAAAGTAGAATCACAGTCTGAACAAAGACAAGACTCATCATTCCTCAAAAGCAAGAGACTACCAAAAGTTAAAACAGTCTTCATTGTCTGCCCACATAACAAACACTTCATAGCCCCGCCTCCTTGTTCATCTGCTGAATTTCCTTAATTGCCTTCTTGATCGAAGCATTTAATCCGTCATGAAAGAAAAGCAAATCTCCTGTCGGTCTATCCGTGCTTCGTCCAACTCGTCCACCAATCTGAATCAAACTAGACTTGGTAAACAGACGATGGTTGGCCTCTACTACAAAAACATCCACACAAGGGAAGGTAACTCCACGTTCCAATATTGTCGTACTGATAAGTATTGTCAGTTCTCCATCTCGAAAAGCTTGCACTTGCTCTAATCGATTTTCTGTTACAGAAGACACAAATCCGATTTTCTCATTTGGAAATTGCTCCTGTAAGATTTCTTTTAGCTGCTCCCCTTTCTTAATTTCTGATGCAAAAATGAGTAACGGATAAGCTGTCTTTCTCTGTTTCTCAATATAAGACTTTAACTTTGGTGACAAACGATTCTTATCTAAATAGCGATTAAAATCCGATAACCAAACTGGTTTAGGAATAATCAAAGGATTCCCATGAAATCGTCTAGGCAAGCTCAATCGTTTTAATTCTCCTATGCGAACCTTCCTATCTAACTCATCTGTCGAAGTCGCCGTTAAAAAGATTCTCAACCCATTCTCCTTTACACTATTCTTGACAGCATGGTAAAGTGTAGGATTATCAACATAAGGAAAGGCATCTACTTCATCCACTATCAGCAAATCAAAAGCTTGATAAAATTTCAATAACTGATGGGTCGTCGCAACAACTAATGGTGTTCGGAAGTACGGTTCTGATTCTCCGTGTAGCAGGGATATCTTACAAGCAAAATCATCTTGCAGGCGCTTGTACAGCTCCAAACAAACATCTATGCGAGGACTAGCCAAGCATACTGCACCTCCCGCATTGATCACCTTAGCTACAACTTGATAAATCATTTCTGTCTTTCCTGCTCCTGTTACCGCATAAACCAAGGTTGGTTCTTGCTTATCTACTGCTTGAATCAGTCCCTCTGACACCTTCTCTTGAAAAGGAGTTAATTGACCACGCCATTTAAGAACATCTTGCTTCGGAAAATCCTCCTGCGGAAAATAGTATAAAGCTTGATCACTCCTAACTCTCTTCATCAGCAAGCACTCTCGACAATAGTAAGCACCGATGGGCAAATACCATTCCTCTAGAATAATACTATTACAACGTTGACAGAAAAGTTTCCCCTTCTCCTTTCTCATTGCTGGAAGTTTCTCCGCCAACTGACGTTCCTCTTCTGTTAATTCATTCTCAGTAAACAAACGACCGAGATAATTTGGATTTACTTTCATACTTCTTTATTCGTAAAAATCTAGCACTTTAGATGATTTTTTAGTACAATTAAATCATGGAATTTAGAACAATTAAAGAGGACGGACAAGTCCAAGAAGAAATCAAAAAATCCCGCTTTATCTGTCATGCCAAGCGTGTTTATAGCGAAGAAGAGGCTCGTGACTTCATTACTGCCATCAAAAAAGAACACTACAAAGCTACGCATAACTGCTCTGCTTTTATTATTGGAGAACGTAGTGAGATTAAACGTACAAGTGATGATGGTGAGCCCAGTGGTACTGCTGGCGTTCCCATGCTTGGGGTACTAGAAAATCACAATCTCACTAATGTCTGTGTAGTCGTGACACGCTACTTTGGTGGCATTAAACTAGGCGCTGGAGGATTGATTCGTGCTTACGCTGGCAGTGTTGCCTTAGCTGTCAAAGAAATTGGCATCATTGAAATAAAGGAACAAGCTGGCATTGCTATTCAAATGTCTTACGCTCAGTACCAAGAGTATAGTAACTTTCTTAAGGAACATGATCTAATGGAACTTGAGACAAACTTTACAGATCAAGTCGATACGATGATTTATGTTGATAAAGAAGAAAAAGAAAATATTAAAGCTGCACTGGTGGAGTTTTTTAATGGAAAAGTTACTTTAACTGATCAAGATTTACGTGAAGTTGAAGTTACTGTAAACTTAGTGTAAACAAAGGAGAAAAAGATGGCATTTGGAAAATTCATTCAGGGACTCGCTGGCAACCTTAGCGAGCAAAACAAAGAAACTCTTATCAAAGAATATGGACAATACCTACTAGAAAATGAAGAAATTCAAAGTGGATATAAACTGATTCGTGACTCAATTATATTTACAAATATCCGTATTATCTTTACAGATAAACAAGGCGCCACTGGTCGTAAGATGTCCGTTAAATCAATCTTTTTAATGAACATTATTAACGTTGAAATGGAAACTGCAGGAGCAGGTATAGATGATAGTGAAATTACTATTACTTATTTAGAAAATGTCTTTCTAAAAGCACATAATGAACATTTTAGTTCTCATAAATTTGAATTTCCTAAGAAAACCGATATCGTTCCACTTTATATATATTTACTAGAATTAGCCTACCACAATCGCTTGAAAATTAATGGCTTAGACCTGTGATATAAAAAAATCCTATCACTTCGATAGGATTTCTATATTTTACAAATGGTATAGATAGCGTTATACTAGAAATATCTTATACAAAGAGGTATTCATATGTCTATTTATAACAACATTACTGAATTAATCGGTCAAACTCCGATTGTTAAACTCAACAACATCGTGCCAGAAGGTGCTGCGGACGTCTATGTAAAGCTTGAAGCATTTAACCCTGGTTCTTCTGTAAAAGACCGTATTGCTCTTAGCATGATTGAAAAAGCTGAACAAGACGGTATTCTAAAACCGGGTGCTACTATTGTTGAAGCAACAAGTGGAAACACTGGTATTGGACTTTCATGGGTAGGTGCTGCTAAAGGGTATAAAGTTGTCATCGTTATGCCTGAAACTATGAGTGTGGAACGACGTAAGATTATCCAAGCCTATGGTGCTGAACTCGTACTTACTCCTGGTAGCGAAGGAATGAAAGGTGCTATTGCTAAGGCTCAAGAAATCGCTGCTGAACGTGATGGTTTCCTTCCTCTTCAATTTGACAATCCAGCTAATCCAGAAGTACACGAAAGAACAACAGGAGCTGAAATACTAGCTGCTTTCGGTAAAGATGGACTAGATGCCTTTGTTGCTGGAGTGGGTACCGGTGGAACAATTTCTGGTGTTTCTCATGCACTCAAAACAGCAAATTCAAACATTCAAGTTTATGCAGTAGAAGCTGATGAATCTGCTATTCTATCTGGTGAAAAACCTGGTCCTCACAAAATTCAAGGTATCTCAGCTGGATTTATTCCTGATACACTTGATACAAAGGCTTATGATGGTATCGTTCGTGTAACGTCAGACGATGCTCTAGCACTCGGCCGTGAAATTGGTGGAAAAGAAGGTTTCCTTGTAGGGATTTCTTCAGCTGCAGCTATCTACGGAGCCATCGAGGTTGCCAAGAAATTAGGTACAGGTAAAAAAGTTCTTGCTCTAGCACCAGATAACGGTGAACGTTATCTCTCTACAGCACTCTATGAATTTGAAGTGTAGTCTCCTAAATACACTTAGCCCTTATTATAGGGCTTTTTATTTATACCTTGAAAAATCGACTGCAGATAAAAGGCTTTGGGCAGATAAAGGCTTTGGGCAGATAAAGGCTTGTTTGGGTTACAAGAGATGTAAACTGAGATGTAAGCGTCAAGTGAGAATTGACATAGGATTGGTACTTATGGCCAACAACCTCCTAAAATACAATAAGAGAACGACTCAAAATTAAAAAGCTAGAGTTCCGCAATTGGAAATCTCTAGCTTTTTTGTGGCTGAGAACTATTTTGTCCCAGGCTCTTCTATGATTAGTTATTCAAGGCTGCTGCCATTGTAGCTGCAACTTCAGCTTCGAAGTCATTTGCAGCTTTCTCAATACCTTCACCAACTTCAAAGCGAGCGAACTCAACTACTG
>NZ_CAUQCJ010000034.1:0-19834 GCF_963516515.1 uncultured Streptococcus sp.
TTGGATTTTTATACTCAATGAAAATCAAAGAGCAAACTAGGAAGCTAGCCGCAGGCTGTACTTGAGTACGGCAAGGCGAAGCTGACGTGGTTTGAATTTGATTTTCGAAGAGTATTAGTCGCGGGTAAATCCAGTTGCACCCGTACGAGCAATATTGCGAATACCGTATGGTCGAATGACTCGCAATAGAGCTTCACTCTTTTCAGCATTTCCTGTCATCTGAATGGTAATCGAGCTTGGCGCTACGTCTACCACTGTTGCACGGAAAGGTTGAATAATGGCTAAAATCTCAGCTCGCTTCTCAGCTGGCGCTGACATCTTAACCAAAATCACCTCGCGCTCCAAATGAGGCTTGTCTGTAATATCTCGAATGCGAATCACATCAATTTGACGATTGAGCTGCTTGATGATTTGCTCCACTTCATCATGTGAAGCTACATCAATAATTATAGTGATGCGCGATACATTCGGATCTTCTGTTGCTCCAACAGAGATGCTTTCGATATTAACCTGACGGCGAGACAGGACACCGGTAAAGCGATTGAGGACTCCTGAACGATTTTGTAGTTTTGCTGTTAACATTCTACGCATGGAACTTCACCCCCAACATCTCATGATTACTCTTACCAGCTGGTACCATTGGTAACACCTGTTCCTTACGAGAAATATCTACCTCGATTAGCATAGGAACATCCTCAGTGATGACTTCAAGGTCTTGAGCCAAGGTCTCAGGATTGTCAAACTTATAGTTTTTAATACCGTAAGCTTGTGCCATCAATTGGAAATCAGGAAGGGTATCAAAGACTGACTCAGATGTTCTACCTTCATAGAAGGATTCCTGCCACTGACGGACCATTCCAAGTGAGTGGTTGTTCAGCATAACCACCTTGATTGGCACCTTGTAAATGTTCAAAATAGCCAATTCCTGGTTAGTCATTTGGAAACCACCATCCCCAACAAACAAGACTACTTCCTTATCTGGGTTGGCAATTTTAGCACCGATTGCTGCTGGAATTCCGAATCCCATTGTTCCTAAACCACCTGAAGTCACTAACTGACGCTCATTTTGGTATGGATAATACTGGGCTGTCCACATTTGGTGTTGACCAACGTCTGTTACCACAATGGCATCACCGTTCGTCAATTCACCAATGCGTTCAATAACGGCTTGCGGTTGAACCACACGTTCTTTCTTGTCATAAGAACGAACACGGTTCTTGTCTTTAGTAACTTTCTCAATCCATTTTTCAGTATTGTTATGAACTGTTGGTTCGGCCAGCAACATTTGCAAGGCTTTCTTAGCATCTCCAACTACAGGAATATCTGCACTGATAATCTTGCCAATCTCAGCTGGGTCAATATCAATGTGAGCAACCTTGGCATTCTTAGCGAAGGTCTTAGGATTCCCTGTCAAGCGGTCATCGAAACGGCAACCAATACTAATCATAAAGTCAGCTTCCGTCATGGCAATATTAGCTGCGAACGACCCGTGCATACCTCCCATTCCAAGAAAGAGCGGATGAGTTGTTGCAATCGTGCCTTGCCCCAAAAGACTGGTTACCACTGGAATTTGATAGCGCTCTGCAAATTCATTTAGTTCCGCAGCTGCTTCAGCATAACTAATTCCGCCACCAGCTAGCAAGACTGGTTTTTTAGCCTTAGATAATTGCTTCAAGATTTTCTTAATTTGCATATCATTAGGCTCAAGAGTCGGCTGATAGCTTGGTAGGTTCACTTCTGGTGAATAAATGAAGTCTGTTTCTAAAGCAGATACGTCTTTAGGTAGGTCAATGACGACTGGCCCTGGACGGCCTGTAGTTGCGATATGGACAGCTTCCGTAATGATACGAGGAATATCAGCTGTCTCACGAACTTGGTAATTGTACTTAGTGATTGGCATGGTAATTCCCACGATGTCTGCCTCCTGAAAGGCATCCTTCCCAATCCCTGCTCGCGCCACCTGACCTGTAAAGACCAAAAGGGGAACGCTATCGCTCATGGCATCTGCAATCCCTGTAATGGCATTTGTTGCTCCTGGTCCACTAGTGACGACGGCAACACCCAACTTTCCAGTTGATTTGGCATAACCTTCAGCTTCATGCAAACAACCTTGCTCATGGCGTCCTAGAATGTGGCGAATGCCTTTAAAATTATATATCGCATCATAAAAAGGCAAGACCGCACCACCAGGATAACCAAAGATGGTATCAATTCCTAAATCACGAAGTGTTTCCAAAACTAGGTCCGACCCCGTCTTAGGAGATTCTAAACTGATTTTCTCCATTGTTCCCCTTTCTCTTCACTTAAAAATAACTTGTTACTATCATACCATTTTTTCAAGATTTTTCAAGAGAAAAGAAGAAATTTTCTGAATTTTCTATTTTAACGTTTATTTATGAATATTCTTTTTGTTTTTATTTAAAAGATAGCGATTTTATTATTCAAAAAGAAAGAAGAACTGATTTTTCAGTCCTTCATTCATCTTATTCCACACTAAATAGGTATGGGTAAACAGGTTGTTGGCCTTGGTGAATCTCAACTTCAACGTCTTCGAATTCTTCTGCGATTTCTTGAGCAATTTCATTTGCAAGTTCTTCGCTTCCGTCTTCACCGACATAGAAGGTTACGATTTCACTATCTTCATCCAACATATGTTTCAAGGTTTCTGTCAAGGTTTGGTGCATGTCAGGGTTTGACACGAGAATTTTCCCATCGACCATACCAAGATTATCATTTTCATGGATTTCTAAGCCATCAATGGTTGTATCACGCACAGCTGTTGTGACGCTTCCGCTAACGACATCGCTAAGAGCTACAGTCATACGCTCTTGGTTTTCTTCGATAGACTTGCTTGGATCAAAGGCAAGAAGACTTGTCAAACCTTGAGGAAGAGTACGAGCCTCTACCACTACTGCTGGTTGCTCCAAAACTTCTGCTGCAGATTGAGCTGCCATGAAGATGTTTTTGTTGTTTGGCAGGAAGATGATGTTACGAGCGTTGACCTGTTCAACAGCCTTGATAAAGTCTTCTGTTGAAGGGTTCATGGTTTGACCGCCTTCGATAACATAATCCACACCTTGAGAACGGAAGATATCTGCTAGACCTTTACCAGCCACCACAGCAATCAAAGCATACTCTTTTTCTTCAGCTGGCTTGCTAACTTGGGCAGCTTCTTTTTCAACCTGTGCTTCGTGTTGGTTACGCATATTGTCAACTTTTACCTTGACCAAGCTACCATATTTGAGACCTTCTTGCATAACAAGTCCTGGATCTTCTGTATGGACATGGACTTTGACAATTTCATCATCATTGACAACAAGGAGAGAATCCCCGAGTTCATTCAAGTAGTTACGGAATTCGTCGTAGTCAAAATCTTTGGCATAGGTTGGGCCTTGCTTAAGAGCTACCATGATTTCAGTACAGTAACCAAAGGTGATGTCCTCAGTCGCTACGTGACCAGCTACAGACTTGTGGTGCTCTGCATTGATCATCTCACTCATGTTAGCAGGAGTGGCTACAAAGTCCTCAGATGCAATATATTCGCCAGTAAGGGCTGAAAGGAAACCTTCGTAGATGAAGACCAGTCCTTGACCACCTGAATCCACAACGCCAACTTCCTTCAAGACTGGAAGCATATCTGGCGTTTTAGCTAGAGCGGTTTTAGCACCTTCTAAGGCTGCACGCATGACTTCAACAGCGTCATCTGTCTGCTCAGCTTTTTTCTTAGCACCGATAGCAGCCCCACGAGAAACTGTCAAAATCGTTCCTTCAACTGGCTTCATCACTGCCTTGTAGGCAACTTCCACACCTGATTGGAAGGCAAGAGCCAAGTCTTGACCTGTTAACTCGTCTTTATCCTTGATGGCTTGTGAAAATCCACGGAAAAGCTGAGACGTAATAACGCCTGAGTTTCCACGCGCACCCATCAAAAGACCTTTGGCAAGAATGCTCGCCACCTCTCCAACAGTAGAAGCTGGCTTGTCTGCAACTTCTTTAGCACCATTTTCAATGGTCATTCCCATGTTTGTTCCAGTATCTCCATCTGGAACTGGAAAGACGTTTAATGAATTGACATATTCAGCTTGCTTATTCAAGCGAGTTGATGCAGCCTGCACCATTTCTTGAAATAAGCTAGTAGTAATTTTTGACACGGTTATTCTCCTACAACTTTGATATTTTGAATGTAGACATTTACAGTCTGAGCAGTAATTCCAAGCTGGTTTTCCAAACTAAAACGAACACGCTCTTGAATGTTTTTCGACACTTCGCTAATCTTTGTTCCGTAGCTCAACACGGTATATACATCAACTGCAATACTGCCATCTTCGGCCGATTTTACGACGACACCTTTGGAATAGTTTTCCTTACCTAGAAGGGCTTGGAAATTATCTTTGAGGGCATTTTTACTAGCCATACCGACCACACCAAAAATCTCAGTTGCTGCTCCACCTACGACGGTTGCAATCACTTCATCTGTTAGTTCGATTTGACCATCTTTTGTATTAATTTTTACAGTCATCCTTTTTACCTCAACTAGTTGATACTCTATTTTATCATATTTCAGCCCAAGTGTAAAAGCAGAATACTGTATCGGCGGATATTTACTCCGTTTTCAAATAATTTTATACCCACAACAAAAGAAAAAAGACCCTAAGGTCTCCTTACTTTTATTATTAAACGCGTTCAACTTTACCTGATTTCAAAGCACGAGCTGAAGCCCAAACTTTTTTAGGTTTACCATCGATAAGAACAGTAACTTTTTGAAGGTTTGGTTTTACGGCACGTTTTGTTTGGTTCATCGCGTGTGAACGGTTGTTTCCTGATACAGTCTTACGACCTGTAAAGTAACATACTTTAGCCATTGTGTTTTCCTCCTATTAGATCTAATATAGCGGATGTGCTAGCACCACATACCGTACTATGTTATCACACTTTCTTCATTTTTGCAAGGGAATTGGAAGATTTTTTTATTTAACGTAGACAATTCCCAACTTCCCAAAGGCCACATCTCCACGGATAATCAAGGTTTTGCTGGTTGGGGCTAGAGAAGTATCTGCCTTGGCTACGCCACAGAAAGTTTCTACCTTTAAATCAACTCCCCAATGTTGAGGAACATAGATAACTGCATTCCCAAAACCGACTTCTATCTTCAAGGTTGCGCTATCTCCCAACATCTCTGCATTGTCATAATAAATCTTGGCATTGCCAAAACCAACTTCTACTTGATCCTCTACCAATTCTTGCTCTTGCTTGTAGAAAGTCCCAGTCCCAAAAGCGACTTCCTTATCTGTAAGAATGGTCTTTTTACCATCATACCACCATTTTTTCCCATTCCAAGTTCTGTTAGAATGAGTAAGTGCGTTGACACCCAGTACGATTAAAATACTAGCCCAGAATAGTGACTGATTTGGAATCGGTAAAATATCATAAAAGTGGTTAGCAATCATTAAGGCTACTAGAGCTGTAAAAGAGGCTGAAGTTAAGTGGCGACGCAACAAAGCTCCGACTGATTGGTAGGCAAAAAAAGCAATACCAATCAAGGGCCAAATTTGCCCCCCCAGAGAAGGGATTCCAAAATTCCCCTGCAATAATACTAAAGCCGCCAAAACAAGCAATACAATACCAAATGCTTTCTTTTTCATCTTCTTACCTCATGTTTCTTAGATTTTCTTTTAGGAGGGATTGGTAATGTCGTGAGACATGAACCTCCTTATGGGTCTGATAAAAGGAAATGGTGCCCGTTCCTGAAAAGGACTTGTCCACCGAATAGATTTGCCGAATATTAGCGATAGTTGACTTGGATACCCGACTAAAATAGCGAGGAAGGATAGACTCTAACTCATAGAGTTTGAGCCGAACTTCGTAGGCATCTTTATGGGTATGGGCATAAATCTTGCTACCTTCCGTCTCAAAGAAGAGAATTTCCGACAAGTCCAGATAATATTCACCCGTCCCCTTGTAAAAAATCAACCGAGGAGACTTGGACTCTTGCAAGAGCCGCTGTAAATCCGCAATCTCATCTGTCAAAGCCGCTGCCTTGATGATAATTTCAGTTTCCTCTAAATTGCTGTCAATTTCGATTCGTAACTTCATTCCATCTCCTTTCTGACTCTACTATATCAAAGCTAAAATAAGAAAACAAGAGCAAAAAAGCAAGTGGTTACTTTAGGTACGTAAGTGGTTGTAAGGCTACCCTAACTTACAGGTCAACATAGAAAGAAAATCACACCCCACGCAAGACCACAAATATAACCAACTACTACATCCTTGGGATAATGCACGCCACCTGAGAATCTCACGAGACCGAGGAGGGCTGACAAGACCAACAAGATAACCCCTACAGATAAACTAGCATGTAAGCAAGCCATGGAGATAATGGTTGCTGAAAAGACATGACGACTAGGCATAGACTGACCAGGACTATCTCTGTCAAGTAAGGGTTTAATATCCCATTCCTCATAAGGCCTAGGGGCATTGATTTTCTTACGAAGAAAGGACAAAATCACAAAACCTGACGCTGGAATAAACAAATAGATCCCGACCTGTTTACCAAGTCCTTGTTGGAGATAGGTAGTTGCTAACAAGGTTAGATAAATCATAGGCATAACTACTGTCATGAAGCGATTGAAAGCTCTTAACAAGCTCAGAAGAAAGGGCTGATTTTCAATATTACCAGCGATGTGGTCATACCATTCTTGATAATTTTTCATATATTTTCTCATACTTTTCTAGAACTTGTTGAGATGTTTTCCCCTTGGCAAGCCAATCTACTAATTTGTCCAAGCGACGTATTTCCTGCATCAGAGGAACATCAATTTCCTCAATACAGACACCGCAAATCTTCCCTGTAATCGCAATTCGTTCAGGAACATAATATGGTGCTTGTCGAAAAAAATCTCCATAGGTAACATCTCTATCCAGACAAGCGAGGATGTCACACACTTCATACCCTGTCAACCAACTGGTCACTTGGTGAACTGACTCTACCCTTCCACCCTTTCGCTCGACCTTTGCAACCAAGGCTAGATAGACCGCAGCAAATTTCATATTGTATAATTTCTGACTCATACTTCTCTCTTTCTATGTATTCTAGTATAAATAAGAAAAAGAAGGCCGTCAAGCCTTCTTTGGGTTTATTCTTCTACTTCGTCTTCTGTAAATTGACTGTTATAGAGATCAGCATAGAAGCCTCCTTGTGCCATCAGCTCATCATGATTGCCTTGCTCGATGATATTTCCATCTTTCATGACAAGAATCAAATCAGCATTTCGGATAGTTGACAAGCGGTGGGCGATGACAAAGGAAGTTCTTCCCTCCATCAATCGGTCCATGGCTTTCTGGATTAATTCTTCTGTACGGGTATCAACCGAAGAAGTCGCCTCATCTAGGATTAGGAGTGGCGCATCTTTTAGCAAAGCACGAGCAATGGTCAAGAGTTGTTTTTGCCCGATAGACAAGGTTACCGTATCGTCCAAGACGGTATCGTAACCATCTGGTAGGGTCATGATAAAGTGGTGAATTCCCACAGCCTTGCTGGCTTCAATCACACGCTCATCACTAATTCCCTCCTGGTTATAGATAAGATTGTCGCGAATAGTTCCTTCAAAGAGCCAAGTGTCCTGCAAGACCATTGAAAAGGCATCGTGTACTTCCGAACGCTTCATCTCCTTGGTATCCACACCATCAATGCGGATACTTCCCTTATCAATCTCATAGAACTTCATCAAAAGATTGACAATGGTTGTCTTACCAGCTCCGGTCGGTCCGACAATGGCAACCTTTTGACCTGCATGAGCGGTCGCAGAAAAGTCATGAATAATGGTTCGCTCTGGTGTGTAACCAAAGGAAACTCGATCAAAGACCACTTGACCTTTCATATCACTCAGTTGTCTTTCTTTATGAGATTCATCTTCCATTTCCTCTTCAGCTAAAAATTCAAAGACACGTCCCATGGCTGCGCTAGCCTGCTGCAAACTAGTAATCCCTTGAGCAATTTGCGAAAGGGGCTGAGAAAAGATACGCACGTAAGCCATAAAGGCAACGATAATCCCGATACTAATCTGCCCATTTAAGGCTAAGGCTGCACCGACGATAATCACTAGAGCATAGCTAAAGTTCCCAATAAACATCATAATCGGCATCATAATCCCAGAAATAAATTGAGATTTCCAGATACTATCATATAGACGATGGTTTAATGTCGCAAATTCTTCTTTCGTACTCTCGATAGCATTGTAACTAGTCACCACATTATGGCCAGAGTACATTTCCTCCACATAACCATTTACAGCCGCCAAATCCTGTTGCTGACTCTTAAAGAAGCCCTGCGATTTGCCCATAAAGATGGACACGAAAGCAAAACCGATAAGGGTTGAAACAACCGTCACTAAGGCTAAAATCCAGTTCATTCCAAACATGGTTACCAAGACTGCCACGACCAGTAAAGTGGATGAAAGAACCGTTCCCAGACTTTGATTGAGGGACTGGGCTGCAGTGTCAACATCATTAGTCACACGAGACAAGGTATCTCCTTGAGAATGTCCATCAAAATACCCTAATGGAAGACGATTAATTTTCTCTGCAATCGCTCTTCTCAAACGTTCTGAAAAACGTTGAATAGCTGTTGTAAACAGAAAAGCCTGCAAATAATTTGATAGGAGTCCAATCACATAGATAACGGCCAAAAAACCACCAATGGCTGCAACCGCAGCGACATCCACACTTGTTTCTAGACCACTGGCAATAATATTGGTCATTTCCTTGATACGAGTTGGACCATATACAGTAATGATATTGGATAAGATTGTTGCTAGAAAGGCGATCAGAAGGGCAAACTGGAGACCTGCAAGGTAGGGTTTACTCTGTTGCCAGAGCGACAGTTTTTTATTTTCCATGTTCCAATTCCTCCTTCGATAATTGTGAATAGGCAATTTCTTGGTAAACTTCGTTATTAGCTAGAAGTTCCTTGTGGGTGCCTTGTCCCACGACTTTACCTTGATCCAAGACCAAAATCAAATCTGCATCCATAATCGTTGAAATACGCTGTGCGACGATAAGCTTGGTCATAGACTTGGTTTTCTCTGCTAGCTCTTGGCGTAGGACACGGTCTGTCTTGTAGTCCAAGGCTGAGAAGGAGTCATCAAAGATGAGGAGTTCTGGCTTCCGAGCCAAGGCACGTGCAATGGCCAGACGCTGTCTTTGTCCACCTGAGAAGTTGGTTCCTCCTTGGGCTACTTCTGACTCTAAGCCCGCTTCCTTGTCTTCTATAAAGTTCTTAGACTGGGCCAATTCCAAGGCTTGCCACATAGCCTCCTCACTAAGCGGTGTTTCTTGACTGCGTCCAAAGTCTAGATTGCTCTTGACATCCCCAGAAAAGAGTACAGCTTTTTGTGGAATATAACCAACCTTATTACGCAAATCTTCCAAACCGTAATCTTGAACATTAACTCCGTCCACTAGAATTTCTCCTGATGATACATCGTAAAAGCGTGGAATTAGATTGACTAGAGTTGATTTACCTGAACCTGTTGATCCTATAAAGGCCACTGTTTGACCAGCTTCTGCTTTAAAGCTAACATGTTCAACAACCGCCTCCGAATTTGCCGCATAGCGGAAAGTCACATCCTTAAATTCGACCTGACCTTTAAGATTTTCATCAGCCAACTGCACTTGAGCAGGATTTTGGATAGAAGAATGCAAATCTAGAACCTGATTAATCCGCTTAGCAGAGACCATAGTTCGGGGAAGAACGATGAAGAGCGCCCCCATGAGAAGGAAGCCCATAACAACCTGCATGGCATAAGACATGAAAACAACCATGTCACTAAAGAGAGGCAGACGCGCTGTCGGAGCAGCATCGTTGATCACATAGGCCCCAATCCAATAAATTGCCACACTCAAACCACTTGAAATCCCCATCATGATGGGATTCAAAATAGCCATAAGACGGTTTACAAACAAATTCAAACGGGTCAATTCATCATTTGCTGCTGCAAATTTTTCATCTTGGTACTTTTCAGCATTGTAGGCACGAACAACGCGAATACCTGTTAAACTCTCACGAGTGATACTATTCAGTTTATCAGTCAGACTTTGAATCAAGGACTGTTTTGGAAAGGCTAGCGTCATCAAAACGGTTGTCATCAAAACATTGACAATCACTGCCACAAGAACCGCCCAGAGCCAGTATTCTGAATGACCTAAAATCTTCCCGATAGCCCAGATGGCCATAATCGGACCACGCGTCACCACTTGCAAGCCCATGGTAATCAACATCTGAACTTGGGTAATATCATTAGTGGTACGCGTTAAGAGACTAGGAATAGAGAATTTCTTAATCTCTATCTGCGAGTAATCCAAAACTCGGTTAAAAATATCACTTCTCAGCCTACTAGTGTAAGAAGCAGCCACTCTGGATGCAAAAAATCCAACTGCGACTGCGGACAAGAAGGCAAAAAAGGACATTCCTACCATCATACCTGCAGGTAGCCATAACTCATCTAAATTGGTTCTTTGACTTCCTAGTAAATCCGTAATTTTCGAGATATAGGTCGGCACTTCTAACTCTAGATAGACCGAAAAGCAGGTAAAGAGAATGGCTAGTAAAATCATCCCCCATTCTTTTCTACTAATTCGTTTAGCTAATTTCTTCATTATCTCCTCCTATTCTCTTGATATTTTCCTGTAGTTGATTGAGGACTTTCTCAAAAATCAGTAATTCATCTTCATCAATGTCTGCCATCAACTGGTTATCAATGCGTTCAAAGAAGGCTTTAATCTGCTTCATTTGAGAACGCGATTTGTCCGTCAGACGAACAAACTTAGCCCGCTTATCGACAGGACTCGCCTCCAATTCCACCAAACCATTTTGCACCATACGCTTGACTAGATTACTCGCCACAGACTTGGTAATATTGAGTTCCTGCTCGATATCTTTAATCAAGACCAGTTTCTCTTTTTGTTCACACTGATCTAAAAAACGCAGAACCTGACCTTGAGGCCCACCCATAAATTCAATACCACAACGCTTGGCTTCCTTTTGCACCATCAGGTGAATCTGATGACCAAAACGCTTAAAGACCAACATCGGTTTATCCATACTGATTCCTTTCAAATCATTATATTTAGTTCTCCTGGGAACTAATTAAGTTTTTATGAGAACTATTTTACCACTTTGAAAAGAGATGTCAAGAAAAAAGTTTTCTAGAGAACTATTTTCTTGATTAAAAAAATCCCAAGTGAGCTTCTCACTTAGGATCATGTTCTCTAGGTTATACTTTTCGAAAATCAAATTCAAACCACGTCAGCTTCGCCTTGCCGTACTCAAGTACTGTCTGTGGCTAGCTTCCTAGTTTGCTTTTTGATTTTCATTGAGTATTAAATTAGAATCCATCTACGTTTGTGTAGATTTTTTGGACGTCTTCGTCGTCTTCAAGAACGCTGTAAAGTTTTTCAAAGGTTTCAAGGTCATCGCCTGACAATTCCACTTCTGACTGAGGAATCATTTCCAATTCAGTCACTTGGAATTCTTCGACACCTGACTCACGGAGGGCAACGATAGCCT
Organism: uncultured Streptococcus sp.; assembly: GCF_963516515.1. Taxonomy (GTDB): domain Bacteria; phylum Bacillota; class Bacilli; order Lactobacillales; family Streptococcaceae; genus Streptococcus. The sequence continues at coordinate 11,564 of NZ_CAUQCJ010000034.1, forward strand.
TATGAAGGTCAGTTGGAGCTGTGTAAACTGTGATTGTACCTTCTTCTGCTTCTACATCATCCACATCCACATCTGCTTCTAGCAATTGCTCAAAGACTGCGTCCGCATCTTCACCTGCAAATACAATAACACCTTTGTTGTCAAAGAGGTAAGAAACAGAACCTGAAGCGCCCATGTTTCCGCCGTTTTTACCAAAAGCCGCACGGACATTAGCCGCTGTACGGTTAACGTTTGAAGTCAAAGTATCCACGATCAGCATAGAACCATTTGGTCCAAAACCTTCGTAACGTCCTTCTGTAAAGGTTTCGTCTGTGTTTCCTTTAGCCTTGTCCAAAGCTTTATCGATAACGTGTTTTGGCACTTGGGCTTGTTTAGCACGGTCGATAACGAATTTCAAAGCTGAGTTTGATTCTGGGTCTGGATCACCTTTTTTAGCTGCTACATAGATTTCTACACCAAATTTTGCATATACTTTAGAGTTAGCTCCATCTTTAGCCGTTTTCTTGGCTACGATATTGGCCCATTTACGTCCCATTAGGAATCTCCTTTTTTCACATTTTAATCTTTCTTATTATAACACAAGTTTTTTCGATTTTCACTAGAGGAAATGGATTTTATTCAGTAAATCAAGCTAGGATGACACTTTTGTTGCCAAGATAGCCTTGCCTTCTTTTATCAAGGGGTGACGGAAAAGCGAAAAGTACAGTTGGATGGTCATGGCAACCCAGATAAGGGGTTCACAAAGGATAACTCCCCTATAGCCCGCCCAAGGGATAATCAAGACTACAAAAGCGATTTTCCCGATTAGTTCTATAAAGCTAGAAACCAGCGGAAGGACTTTTTTCCCCAAACCCTGCAAACAATTGCGATAAATCAACAAGAGACTCAAAATAGGATAAAAGGCTGAGCTGATTTGCAGATAGAGACTACCATTTTCTACCAGGTATCCATCCGTCGAACTGGCCAAGAAGGAAACCAAGGTGGGACTGGCAAAAAAGAGGAAGACACAAACAAAAACTGCCCAGGACATGCTTAAACGACTGCCGATTCGAAGGCCTTGAACAATGCGGTTTGGTCGCTTGGCACCAAGATTCTGCGAAGCAAAGGTCGTCATCGAGGCAGAAATAGCGGTCATAGGAAGAAGGGCAAAGGCCATAATGCGTCGAGCCGCCGTCTGGGCACTGATAATTACGGCACCAAAGGTATTAACAGAAGACTGTAAAATCACACTACCGATGGACACAATGGAACTCATCAAGCCCATAGCCAAACCTTGCTCCAAGAGATCAGCGTATAAGGCCTTATTCCATTTGAAATGCTTAAACTGAGGCAAAAGTTCTGGCACCCTCTTACGAATATAGTAAAAGCAGAGAACCGCTGATAAGCCTTGCGAAATAATAGTAGCAAGGCCCGCAGATTGGACTCCCAGATGCAGTTGCGTAATGAAATAGAGATCCAGAACCACATTGACCAAGGCAGAGAAAATCAGAAAGCCAAGGGCTGCTAGACTGTCCCCAATAGACCGCAACAAACCTGCAAAGAGGTTATAGGCAAAGCTGACACCAACACAGGTCACAATCATAGAAATATATTGATAGGACTGAGGGAGGATTTCAGCAGGGGTATCTAGGTATTGCAAGAGAGGATACAAACCAAGAAAGCCCAGCAACATAATCACAACACTCAAAAGAGCACCTAAAATCCAGGTGGCTGCTACCGCTTCCTTGATTTTAGTAAAATTTCGAGCCCCATAATAACGGGCAATGACAATCCCCATCCCATTACCAACACCAAGTGTAAAGCCTATAATCAAGTCAAAAATGGCAGTTGTTGCCCCAACCGCAGCCAAAGAATCTTGTCCAAGAAAACGTCCAACAATCAAGACATCAGCAGTGTTATAGAGCTGTTGGAAAATATTGGACAGCAAGATTGGAAAGGCAAAACTCACAAGCGAGGGAAGAATAGGACCATGTATCAGGTCCACTGTTCGTTTTTTATTCATAAGGCTATTATATCAGCTTTCTAGAGGAGCGACAAGAAACAGCAAACTATGCGTGAGCTGAAAACCAGAAAAAGACAACGAAAAAGCAGCGGATTTCCTCCACTGCTTTAACAGCTTATTCTTCAATTTCGATTTCAAGTTCGTCGCCTAGGTCAAGTGTGACTTCTTCATTCACAGAATCTGCTTGAACTGCTTCATCTTTTGTAGTTTCAACACCTTCTGCAGAAGCTTCTTCTCCATCAATCAAACCAAATTGAACACGGACTTGATGGTCAATTTCATCAAAGATTTCTGGGTGATCTGCCAAATATTTCTTAGCATTTTCAGAACCTTGCCCGATTTTCTCATCCTTGTAAGAATACCAAGCTCCTGCTTTTTTGATGATATCCAAATCGCTTGCAATCTTCAAAAGCTCACCGGTCTTAGAAATCCCTTCTCCGTACATGATTTCAACGAAGGCTTCCTTAAATGGTGGAGCTACCTTGTTTTTCACGACCTTGATTTTAGTTTCTTTACCGACATTGGTATCTTTTTGGTCACCAGTTCCCTTGATTTGTGTGCTTCCACGAACATCCAAACGCACTGATGCGTAGAATTTCAGAGCACGTCCACCAGGAGTTGTTTCTGGATTTCCAAACATGACCCCAACTTTTTCACGCAATTGGTTGATAAAGATGGCAATTGTTTTGGTTTTATTGATAGAAGCACCAAGTTTACGCATGGCCTGACTCATCATACGAGCCTGCAAACCAACGTGGCTATCTCCGATATCTCCATCAATTTCCGCACGAGGTACAAGGGCAGCAACTGAGTCGACCACGACAAGATCTACAGCACCTGAGTCAATCAATTTTCCTGCAATCTCAAGACCTTGCTCTCCTGAGTCTGGTTGAGACAAGAGTAATTCGTCAATGTTGACCCCAAGAGCCGCAGCATAAGCTGGATCAAGGGCATGCTCCGCATCGATAAAGGCTGCAATCCCACCTTCTTTTTGCGCTTGTGCAACTGCATGAAGGGCAACTGTTGTCTTACCAGATGACTCTGGTCCATAGATTTCGATGATACGTCCCTTAGGATAACCACCTGAACCAAGGGCAATATCAAGAGCCAAGGAACCTGAGCTCATCACTTGCACCTTTTGCTCGGCACGTTCACCCAAACGCATGATTGAACCTTTACCAAAGTCTTTCTCAATCAGTTTAAGAGCGTCATTCAAGGCTTTTTCACGTTCAGCCCCGAATTTTTTTGAAATTTCATCTAATTTTTTTGGTTTTTTCGCCATTCTATTCTCCTACATTCTAATGGTCCTCAGACCTATCTACTATTATATCAAAAGTTAGTCACTTAATAAAGCCTTGCGAACTAGGTTAAAGGCATGCATAACCGCAATGTGACGTACATCTGCTCGACTTCTGCCTCCAATATTTACCTTGATGACCTTAGTTCCATGCTCTTGCGCCAAGCCTATGTAAACTGTCCCAGCTGGGTGCCCTTCTAGGCTATCTGGTCCTGCTACTCCAGTCAAACTAAGGCCAAAATCAGACTGGGTCTTGATTCGTGCCTGCTCAGCCATCTTCTGAGCTGTAAATTCAGACACCACACCCTGTTCTTCCAAATCCTTGGCAGGAATATCCAACATCTTTGATTTTTCCTCCAAGCTATAGGTCACAAAACCACCCTTAAATATACCTGAAACTCCCGAAAAATCCGCTACCCTGGCTTGGAAAAGACCTGCCGTCAAACTCTCTGCAGCCGTGATGGTTTTCCCTTGTTTTTTCAGTTCTTCTACCACAATACTGGCCAAGCTGGACTCTTCCCCATAGCCATAACAAAGTTCTCGCAAAGAAAGGCCTTCAAAGGTCTGGCGATCTAAGATTTGATTTTCCAAAATATCCAGCGCTTGATTCGCTTCTTCTTGACTGCTAGCCTTTGTTGACAGGCGCAGGGTTACCTCTCCTGTCTTAGCATAAGGAGCCAAGGTCGGATCTGTTTGATTGTCAATTAAATCAGCCAAAATGGTCACCAACTGACTTTCGCCAATCCCAAAGAAACGAAGAACTCGGGAATACAGCTTGCTCCCTGTCATCAACTTGGGTAGAAGTTGGTTTAAGACCATGGGTTTCAATTCACTTGGTGGACCAGGAAGGACGACATAGGTCACTCCTTCGACTTCTAAGATTCCTCCCACAGCCAATCCTGTTTTGTTTGGTAGCGGAGTCGCTCCTTCTACAATTTGGGCTTGTCTTTCATTATTCGGTGTTCGGACATAGTCTGGTCTCTGGGCAAAAAAGACATCCAACTTCGCCTGTGCCTGAGAATCAAAAACTAATTCTTTCCCTAAGAATTTGGCTAGAGTTTGTTTGGTTAGGTCATCCTTTGTTGGTCCCAAACCACCTGTCAAAATCACCAAACTGCTACGTTGACTAGCAATCTCAAGCAAAGACAAGAGACGAACTTCATTGTCTCCTACAGCCGTCTGAAAATAAACGTCTACTCCAATTTCTGCTAGTTTTTCCGATAAAAACTGGGCATTGGTATTGACAATCTGTCCTGTCAAAATCTCTGTTCCAACAGCAATGATTTCTGCTTTCATGTTTCCTCCTACCTATCTATTCGTATTTTTTTGAAAAAATCGCAGGAAATTTCCCACGATTGATTTTTTATTTGTATCAAAAAACAAACTATTCTACTTCATTTGTTACAAAGACACCTTGTTGTTGATTATACCCATTATCAACAGGTACCCGTCCAAACAAATCTTCAAATAAGACAACATTTGTTTCAAGCTGAGTGACTTCTTCTTGTCCCAAAGAACGTCGCAATATATTCTGCATTTCCAACATATGCTCTCTAGAAACAATCTGGTAAGAAATACCTTGCAACATCTCTCCCTCACCCTTCAACTGTTGTGATTCAATGGTTTTAAATGAATCTTTATAACCCAACAAGTTCGGAATACTTTTTGCAGATAAATCAATATTAGTCTGCATATTGGTACTTAGAGCTTTTAAGATAGACTGATAGTGACTGACACTATCCAAACTAAGAACTTTTTCAACAACTTTTTGAATGACTTCACGCTGACGCTTCTGACGTCCGTAGTCTCCTTCTGGATCTTGATATCGCATGCGTGAATAAACAAGCGCTTCCTCTCCATTTATTTTCTGTTCTCCAACGCCAATAGAAATGGTGTTAAATTCTTCTTGGTCACTGATAGAAATCGGGAAACCTAGCGTGTTATTGACGGTAATGCCACCTACTGCATCGACTAATTGTTGCAATCCTTGCATGTTGACCATAATATAGCGATCGATATGGATATTCATCATCTGTTGAATCGTTGAGATAGCTAGTTCCGCACCACCACCAGCATAGGCAGCGTTTAACTTCGCTTCTTCAATACGACCATCTTTATGCTGAATTTTAGTCAGGATATCACGTTCCAAACTCAACATCATGGTTTTCTTTGTGTGAGGATTGACGGTCAGCAAAATCATACTGTCACTATTTCCAGCCCACTGATCCGTACGTTCCACATTCCCAGTATCAACTCCCATCAACAGAATGGTCATGGGTTCAGTTGCTTCGATAACCTTGGTTTCTTCCCCAATCTTTTTATAGGTTTTTGATAAGGTTTGTGTACCTTGCTGATAAATGGTATAAGCAAAGACACCCACACCCAAAACTGTCACAGCTAGAAAAGCTAGCACCATTCCAATAATTTTTTTAACCATATTTCTACTAATCTATCAGTTTACCCATCAAGTAAACATCGATAAATTTCCCTTCTTCTATATATGCTCCACGCTCTTGGCGACCTTCAATTACAAAGCCATGCTTTTGATAAAGATGAACTGCAGCTTGATTACGAGTTTGGACAGTCAGTTGGAGACGACGCAGAATGCCACTTGCTTGTGCCCACTCTATCGCTTCTTCTAGCAAAAAACTTCCCAATCCATTATTCCAATATCTTTTTCCAATCACAATGAAGAGATCTCCAATATGGCGAACTCTCTGGCGCTGGTCAGCCGTAATATTTACAATACCAGCAATTTTATCATTCAGTAAGGCCAGTAAAGTGATTTGATTTTCCGAGTGAGCCTGTTTATCCAAAAATAACTCCATCTCAGTATCTATCATCAAAATACCATCCCTGTCTAGACTGGTAAAGTCTGTTTCTACACTGACACGATTTAAAAATGATACTAAGGCAGCTGCATCTTTAGGCTCTGCTTCTCTAATGAGCAACTCATACTCCATGTTGAAGCTCCTCTAAGAGTTTTTCTGCACGCAAACCCTTGGCTTGGAAGTTTAATCTGCGACCGTCTTCTTCTTTTAGAATTTCCAATTCTAAATAAGTATCTGGTAAGGCATCACCTAAAAGATTCCCCCACTCAATAACAGTTACCCCGCCACCAAAGAGAAACTCATCCAAATCAATAGAATCAGCATCCCCCTCGATACGATAAACATCTAGGTGGTAAAGTGGAAGACGACCTTCATACTCTCTCACGATAGTATAAGTTGGACTCTTAATCATCTGAGAAATCTGTAATCCCTTAGCAAGGCCTTTTGTAAAGGTCGTTTTACCTGCACCCAGCTCTCCAGTTAAGATTAAAACATCATTCTTTTCTAATAGATGACCCAAGCGTTCCCCTAAGGCTTGTAGCTCTTCTTCATTTTTTGTGTACATACCTCTATTATACCAAAAAGTTATTCTTTGTCGAGATATTATCTGTGAAGTCCAGATTATGAATTATGAGACTTGGGCTGGTTCTTATTCTGATTTTAAAATAGGAACAGTAAAAAGAGAACTAATAATATATCTCTCATCAAGTGGCTATAAAATGAAACTTCCCAGCGAATGACTTTTGGCACCAACAATCCTAGAAAAAACATTCCCAAGGCAATATAAAATGTCATGGATAATATTGACCAAGGATTTTTGAGAACGATTAAAATAGCTAGTCCACTGATAAAACAGATTTGCTTTTTACCCAAAATCTTTTTCAATCCATATAGATACTTCTGAATCGGCAGAAAGACTAACAAATCAATACCGAATAAGAAAAAGAAACTCGGTAGAAAGACTTCCACAAACTCTTCACCAGTTGCCCCTCCCGTAAGAACATATTCTATGATAATTAAAGCTAAACCTAAAACATTTACCAATAGCAACAGAGTATACAAGAATTGTTTGCTATCTTCTTTAAAAACTGAATAATATTGATTTTTTTGTCCTTTATAGTAGTTTAGTCCTGCCCCAATACTCGCAAGTAGCAACATACCCACTAAATAATAAAAGCAGTTTTGATTTAACATCAAGGACCAAGTCGATAAACTTAAACAAGAACAGCCACCAAGTCCAAAAACCGTCAGCAATAACAAAACTTGAATTTGCTTTTTCATTCTTTCCATCATTTTCCCTCCCTTACTTGCTCTTATTATATGCTAGAAATCCTCACTTTTGCTAGAATATTTCTCAACTGTCAGTTTTCTACTCTAAAACGCAAAAAAAGTTTGATGCAAGTAACCCTTACATCAAACTTTTTGCTATTTTTCCTTAAACCAAAGAACAATTTCTCGCTTAGCTGACTCTTCTGAATCTGAACCATGTACAACATTTTGGATAACCTCATTTTCTCCAGCAGCTTTTGCAAAATCACCTCGAATAGTTCCTGGTAAAGCTTCTTCTGGACGAGTTGCCCCCATCATAGTCCGCCAAGTTTCGATTACTTTGGTACCTGAAATGACACCCACAAGAACTGGGCCTGAAGTCATGAATTCACGAATCGGTGGGTAAAAACTTTGACCAACCAAGTCCTGATAGTGCTGGTCAATTAACCCTTCTGAAACCTTTGTACGCAACTCCAATTTTTCGATTGTAAACCCACGTTGTTCGATGCGTTTCAACACTTCACCCACTAGCCCTCTTTTTACACCGTCTGGTTTAATAATAAAAAATGTTTGTTCCATACCCGTCTCCTTTGTCAGCTTCTTTCTTTTATTTTACCACATTTCATGGAAAAATGGAGAAAGTTTTCAGAAAAGAGAAAGAGAACCCTAAGGCTCTCTCATTCTCTTTTATTCTACTGTTTCTTCCACAGTTTCAACGGCAGTATCCACAACTGCTTCTGTTGTTTCTTCATTTCCTTCTTCCTCTACTGGAGGATTAAGGTATTCTTCTTCGTTGATAGCATGTGGTTCCAGGTTGCGGTAACGGGCCATACCAGTACCCGCTGGGATGATCTTACCGATGATAACATTTT
>NZ_CAUQCJ010000035.1:0-19706 GCF_963516515.1 uncultured Streptococcus sp.
GAACGGCATGTACGGTGGTGTGAGAGGGGCTAGAGATTATCCCCTACTCGATTTTCAGTAATTCATTTTGGCAGCGTATACTTTTTTGTTTTTTGATATGTTTAATGAATACTGTAGTTTAGGTATATATATTGAAATTTAACAGATTTTATAATTCTTACAAAGTTTTACGAAAGCAATAGACGAGTTTTTTTTATTCTACACATAATATATGTGTTTGTATGATAAAAATTTTTGCTCTTTTTGATTTTGAATGTGTATTAGTTTACATTATAGTGTGAATTGGGTTTGATATTTCTTTTGAGGAAGCTGCCTTAGATTTTTCTACTTGTGTTTTATTGTATAGTGTATCTTGCTTGTTTTAACAGAATTTTTTATGACATTTGTCATATTTCCTAGTGACAGAAGCTTCTATCTCCTCTGATTTCAAAAGACTATAATTGTAATATGAAATGGAGGAAGAAGAAATGAAAAATAAAATGATTGTAGCAGTGAGTTTAGTAGCAGCAGGAGTTATGACCTATCTCATGTTTTCGGGATTGGATGAGGATTTCTACCATTTTCCTTGGGAGCTTTTTGCTGGCTTTGGAATGATGTCTTGGCTTATCAGAGAAGGTTTGAAATTGGTCAGAGATGTGAAAAAGGAGTTTGAAAAATGAAAAAAGCGTTTCTCTATCTTTTTATTGGACTATCACTAGTGGTATGGTTGGTAGAAATGTTTACAGGTTGGTTTGATCAAGCCTTCCTTCACCAATTCATCCGTGGTGTCTGGGGACTAGGATTTATGATTTTTATCGCCTTTCCTATGGGAGAGGAGTGGCTGAAAGGAGAATATCATGAACATGATTAAGGTAGAAAGCCTAAATAAAAACATCAAGGGCAAGGCTATTTTGAAGGCTATTTTGAAGGATATTTCCTTTGAGGTAGCTGAAGGTGAATGCGTCGCCTTGATTGGGCCCAATGGTGCTGGGAAGACCACACTCTTGGACTGTTTGCTTGGAGATAAACTGGTCACAAGCGGTCAAGTATCCATCCAAGGCTTGCCAGTGACGAGCTCTAAGTTAGACTACACTAGATCCTATCTTCCTCAAGAGAATGTAATCGTTCAGAAACTAAAGGTAAAAGAGTTGATTGCTTTCTTTCAAAAAATTTATCCAAATCACTTGAGTAACCAGGAAATCGATCAACTATTACAGTTTGATAAGCAACAAAAAGAGCAATTTGCAGAAAAATTATCAGGCGGCCAAAAGCGTCTTTTCTCTTTTGTATTAACCTTAATTGGACGACCAAAGTTAGTCTTTTTAGATGAGCCAACTTCGGCCATGGATACCTCTACCCGTCAACGTTTTTGGGAAATTGTTCGGAACCTAAAAGCGCAAGGAGTTACCATTCTCTATTCGTCTCATTATATTGAAGAGGTAGAGCATACAGCTGACCGGATTTTGGTTTTAAATAAGGGAGAGTTGATTCGAGATACGACACCTCTAGCTATGCGTAGCGAGGAAATAGAAAAGCACTTTATCCTTCCTATAGCTTACAAGGAAGTCGTAGAGCAGTCAAACTTGGTTGAAAACTGGGTCCTAAAACAAGATGCCCTGCAAGTAGTCACTCGAGAAGCAGATGCTTTCTGGGAACTTTTAGCCCAAGCAGGATGTAGCATACAAGAAATTGAAGTCAATAATCGTAGCTTGCTGGATACAATCTTTGAAGAAACACAAAAGGGAGATGACTAAGATGAAACGATGGATCGCACTAAACAAGATAGAATTTCTATTGACCAAACGACAATTAGTAACTTATCTATTGTCCGTAGGGATGCCGACGGCCTTCTATTTATTCTTTTCAGGCATGTATCAGGACACACCAGGTGGGCCAGATAATTTTATGCGTGATTACCTCATCTCCATGACGGCTTTTTCCATGATGTCGACAGCTATCTTCTCATTTCCAGCTGTTTTACATACCGATAAGATCAACAACTGGCAGAAAACATTACGCCATACTCCAGTAAATATGGTAGAATATTATCTATCAAAGATAACAAGTATGATGGTTGATTATCTGGTTTCAATCCTGGTTGTTTTCTCAATTGGGCACTTGGTCAGAGGTGTGGATATGCCTTTAGGAAGCTGGATTGGGGCTGCGCTCTTGCTGATTGTGGGAAGTATTGCCTTTGTAGCGCTTGGGGCCTGACCCTGACTCTCTTGCCGTCTAGTCAGCTGATGTCTGTCGTGGGCAATCTTCTCTATCTAGGCTTGGCTGTGTTAGGTGGACTCTGGATGCCCATCTCTTTATTTCCAGACTGGATGCAAGCAATCGGGAAGTGTCTACCAACTTATCAGTTGATGGAGTTGCTCAAGACCTTCTTAAACGAGGGTGGCATCAATTTATCAGCCACAGTTTATCTACTTGTTTTTTCAGCAGTTTTATTTGGTTTGACTATTTACCTTCAAGGTCATAAGGAGAATGCTTAATGCTTGAAAGACTGAAAAGCATAGACTATATGTATTGGGCCAGTTTAATTTTTATGATTTTCCCCATCCTACCTGTAGTGACTGGGTGGCTTTCTGCCTGGCATTTATTGATTGATATTCTATTTGTAGTGGCATATTTGGGTGTTTTAACAACTAAGAGCCAGCGCCTATCTTGGCTATATTGGGGCCTCATGCTGACTTATGTAGTTGGGAATACTGCCTTTGTTGCTGTTAATTATATCTGGTTTTTCTTTTTCCTATCCAATCTCTTAAGTTATCATTTCAGCGTAGGTGGTTTAAAGTCTTTACATGTCTGGACTTTTCTTCTTGCTCAAGTCCTTGTTGTGGGTCAACTTTTGATTTTTCAGAGAATCGAAGTTGAGTATCTATTCTATCTACTTGTAATTCTTGCTTTTGTCGATTTAATGACTTTTGGCTTGGTTCGGATTCGTATTGTGGAGGATTTGAAAGAAGCTCAGGCTAAGCAAAATGCCCAGATAAATCTATTGCTTGCTGAAAATGAACGCAGTCGTATCGGTCAGGATTTGCATGATAGTCTGGGGCATACCTTTGCTATGCTGAGTGTCAAGACAGATCTGGCCCTGCAGTTATTTCAGATGGAGGCCTATCCACAGGTGGAAAAGGAATTAAGAGAAATACAGCAAATTAGCAAAGAATCAATGCGTGAAGTGCGAACCATTGTGGAAAATCTTAAGTCTAGAACTTTGACATCCGAACTAGAGACTGTGAAAAAGATGTTAGAAATTGCTGGAATTGAGGTGGAAACAGCTAATCAACTAGATACAGCTAGCTTAACTCAGGAATTGGAGTCAACGGCTTCCATGATTTTGCTTGAATTAGTGACCAATATCATCAAACATGCTAAAGCGTCTAAAGTCTACTTGAAATTAGAACGGACAGAGAAAGAACTCATTCTAACAGTAAGTGATGATGGCTGTGGTTTCGCTTCTATAAGGGGGGATGAGCTCCATACAGTCCGAGATCGTGTCCTTCCATTTTCAGGAGAAGTAAGAGTAATCAGTCAGAAACAGCCAACGGAAGTGCAAGTTCGACTACCTTATAAGGAGAGAAACTAAGATGAAAGTATTAGTCGCAGAAGATCAAAGTATGTTGCGAGATGCCATGTGCCAGTTACTTGCCTTTCAACCGGATGTAGACTCTGTCTCACAAGCCAAGAATGGGCAAGAAGCAATCCAACTCTTAGAAAAAGAGTCCGTAGATATCGCCATTCTTGATGTAGAGATGCCTGTTAAGACAGGTCTTGAAGTGCTGGAGTGGATACGATCAGAAAAGCTAGAAACAAAGGTGGTTGTGGTAACGACCTTCAAGCGCCCAGGTTATTTTGAACGTGCGGTCAAGGCTGGAGTAGATGCTTATGTCTTGAAAGAAAGAAGCATTGCAGACCTCATGCAAACTTTGCATACTGTCCTCGAAGGACGCAAGGAGTATTCACCTGAATTGATGGAAGTAGTTATGACCCATCCCAATCCATTAACAGAGCAAGAAATCGCCGTTTTAAAGGGAATTGCGCAGGGCTTCTCTAACCAAGAAATTGCAGACAAACTTTATCTATCCAACGGAACCGTCCGAAACTATGTCACCAATATTCTTTCGAAACTAGATGCTGCTAATCGAACGGAGGCAGCTAATATCGCGAAAGAATCTGGTTGGTTGTGATGGTATAATATTTTTCTGAACATTATGTGCTAAAAATGATGGAATTGAATGGAACAATACCTAATTTTAGGAGGGACTTATTCCTCCTTTTCTTTCTTTTGGGAGCAATACAAAAGAGCTAAAATTAACAATAAAAAAGAAAAATATCTTGACAAGCAAGGGAAAAATTTGTTACAATAATAGACGGTACTTTTTACTTTTGGTCTCTCAAGAGTGTACAGGGACGTGCTGACAAATGTTGCAAAAGTACACACAGATGATAGCTGTCACCAAGTGTATCATCACCAAAAATAAAAAAACACAGGAGAATGTAGATGCCTACAATTAACCAATTGGTTCGCAAACCGCGTAAATCAAAAGTAGAAAAATCTAAATCACCAGCTTTGAACGTTGGTTACAACAGTCATAAAAAAGTTCAAACAAATGTTTCTTCACCACAAAAACGTGGTGTTGCAACTCGTGTTGGAACAATGACACCTAAAAAACCTAACTCAGCCCTTCGTAAATTCGCTCGTGTACGTTTGAGCAACCTTATCGAAGTTACTGCCTACATCCCAGGTATCGGACACAACTTGCAAGAACACAGCGTGGTTCTTCTTCGTGGTGGACGTGTAAAAGACCTTCCAGGGGTACGTTACCATATCGTCCGTGGTGCACTTGATACTGCAGGTGTTAACGATCGTAAACAAGGCCGTTCTAAATACGGTACTAAACGTCCAAAAGCATAAGGAAAGGGGATAAAGAGAAATGAGTCGTAAAAATAGAGCTCCAAAACGTGACGTATTGCCAGATCCGCTTTACAATTCACAACTAGTTACTCGTCTTATCAACCGCGTTATGCTTGACGGTAAACGTGGTACAGCTGCTTCAATCGTTTACGGTGCTTTTGAGCAAATCAAAGAAGCTACTGGCAACGATGCACTTGAAGTATTTGAAACAGCTATGGAAAACATCATGCCTGTACTTGAAGTACGTGCACGCCGTGTTGGTGGTTCTAACTACCAAGTCCCAGTTGAAGTTCGTCCAGAACGTCGTACAACACTTGGACTTCGTTGGTTGGTAACAATCGCTCGTCTTCGTGGTGAACACACAATGCAAGACCGTCTTGCAAAAGAAATCTTGGATGCTGCTAACAACACTGGTGCAGCTGTTAAGAAACGTGAAGACACTCACCGTATGGCTGAAGCTAACCGTGCATTCGCACACTTCCGTTGGTAATATAGGATGCGAAAGCGTTAAGAAAGTCCCAGAGAAAATAGGGAATCGAAGCAGGTTGCGATTGCAACCAATGAGATTCATCTTTTTCTCCAGACTTTTAGCTTGAGCTCAACTAGGTCATGATGCTAGGAACGGTAAGGATGCAAGATGAAAATAGGAAACTGACGCAGTATTCGACGAATACAAGGAAGTTTATCTTTTTCACACAGCATCCCGTTCCGGCTCAAATCGGCTAATTAACTTTAGCCCGAGTTCGATTCAATTTGTAAATCTACAAGTTGAAACCAACAATAGCATGAAAACATTGAGAACGGGTAGGTCCTGCCTATCCGTTTTTATTAAAATCGTGTTATAATAGAATAGAAATCAAAAATAAATAGGAGAAACAAACCTCATGGCACGCGAATTTTCACTTGAAAAAACTCGTAATATCGGTATCATGGCTCACGTCGATGCTGGTAAAACAACAACTACTGAGCGTATTCTTTACTACACTGGTAAAATCCACAAAATCGGTGAAACTCACGAAGGTGCGTCACAAATGGACTGGATGGAGCAAGAGCAAGAACGTGGTATCACTATCACATCTGCTGCGACAACAGCTCAATGGAACAACCACCGCGTAAACATCATCGACACACCAGGACACGTGGACTTCACAATCGAAGTACAACGTTCTCTTCGTGTATTGGATGGTGCGGTTACCGTTCTTGACTCACAATCAGGTGTTGAGCCTCAAACTGAAACAGTTTGGCGTCAAGCAACTGAGTACGGAGTTCCACGTATCGTATTTGCCAACAAAATGGACAAAATCGGTGCTGACTTCCTATACTCTGTAAGCACACTTCACGATCGTCTTCAAGCAAATGCACACCCAATCCAATTGCCAATCGGTTCTGAAGATGACTTCCGTGGTATCATCGACTTGATCAAGATGAAAGCTGAAATCTATACTAACGACCTTGGTACAGATATCCTTGAAGAAGATATTCCAGCTGAATACCTTGACCAAGCTCAAGAATACCGTGAAAAATTGATTGAAGCAGTTGCTGAAACTGACGAAGAATTGATGATGAAATACCTTGAAGGTGAAGAAATCACTAACGAAGAATTGAAAGCTGGTATCCGTAAAGCGACTATCAACGTTGAATTCTTCCCAGTATTGTGTGGTTCTGCCTTCAAGAACAAAGGTGTTCAATTGATGCTTGATGCGGTTATCGACTACCTTCCAAGCCCACTTGACATCCCAGCAATCAAAGGTATCAACCCAGATACAGACGAAGAAGAAACTCGTCCAGCATCTGATGAAGAGCCATTTGCAGCTCTTGCCTTCAAGATCATGACAGACCCATTCGTAGGTCGTTTGACATTCTTCCGTGTTTACTCAGGTGTGCTTCAATCAGGTTCATACGTATTGAACACTTCTAAAGGTAAACGTGAACGTATCGGACGTATCCTTCAAATGCACGCTAACAGCCGTCAAGAAATCGACACTGTTTACTCAGGTGATATCGCTGCTGCCGTTGGTTTGAAAGATACTACTACTGGTGACTCATTGACAGATGAAAAATCTAAAATCATCCTTGAGTCAATCAATGTTCCAGAACCAGTTATCCAATTGATGGTTGAGCCAAAATCTAAAGCTGACCAAGATAAGATGGGTATTGCCCTTCAAAAATTGGCTGAAGAAGATCCAACATTCCGCGTTGAAACAAACGTTGAAACTGGTGAAACAGTTATCTCAGGTATGGGTGAGCTTCACCTTGACGTCCTTGTTGACCGTATGCGTCGTGAGTTCAAAGTTGAAGCGAACGTAGGTGCTCCTCAAGTATCTTACCGTGAAACATTCCGCGCTTCTACTCAAGCACGTGGATTCTTCAAACGTCAGTCTGGTGGTAAAGGTCAATTCGGTGATGTATGGATTGAATTTACTCCAAACGAAGAAGGTAAAGGATTCGAATTCGAAAACGCAATCGTCGGTGGTGTGGTTCCTCGTGAATTTATCCCAGCTGTTGAAAAAGGTTTGGTAGAATCTATGGCTAACGGTGTTCTTGCAGGTTACCCAATGGTTGACGTTAAAGCTAAGCTTTACGATGGTTCATACCACGATGTCGACTCATCTGAAACTGCCTTCAAGATCGCAGCTTCACTTGCTCTTAAAGAAGCTGCTAAATCAGCACAACCAGCTATCCTTGAACCAATGATGCTTGTAACAATCACTGTTCCAGAAGAAAACCTTGGTGATGTTATGGGTCACGTAACTGCTCGTCGTGGACGTGTAGATGGTATGGAAGCACATGGTAACAGCCAAATCGTTCGTGCTTACGTTCCACTTGCTGAAATGTTCGGTTACGCAACAGTTCTTCGTTCTGCATCTCAAGGACGTGGTACATTCATGATGGTATTTGACCACTACGAAGATGTACCTAAGTCAGTACAAGAAGAAATCATTAAGAAAAACAAAGGTGAAGACTAATCAGTCCTCACTCTAGAAGGAAGTCACTTAGTGGCTTCCTTTTGTCTTTAGAAAATACCTCTAAATATGGTAAAATAGTAGGAGAATAATGTGAGGAAAATGAATGTCAAATAGTTTTGAAATTTTGATGAATCAATTGGGGATACCTGCTGAAATGAGACGGGCTCCTGATTTAGCACGGGCCGATATTGAGCGAGTTGTGGTTCATAAAATTAGTAAGGTATGGGAGTTTCATTTCGTATTTTCTAATATTTTACCGATTGAAATCTTTTTAGAATTAAAGAAAGGTTTGAGCGAAGAATTTTCTAAGACAGGCAATAAAGCTGTTTTCGAAATCAAGACTCTGTCTCAAGAATTTTCAAATCAGCTCTTACAGTTCTACTATAGGGAGGCTTTCTCTGAAGGCCCATGTGCTAGTCAAGGTTTTAAGTCCCTTTATCAAAATTTGCAAGTTCGTGCGGAGGGCAATCAGCTATTTATTGAAGGATCTGAGGCGATTGATAAGGAACACTTTAAGAAAAATCACCTTCCTAATTTAGCGAAACAACTTGAAAAGTTTGGCTTTCCAACTTTCAACTGTCAAGTAGAGAAAAATGATGTGCTGACCCAAGAGCAGGAAGAGGCCTTTCATGCTGAAAATGAGCAGATTGTTCAAGCAGCCAATGAGGAAGCGCTCCGTGCTATGGAACAACTAGAACAGATGGCACCTCCTCCAGCGGAAGAGAAACCAGCCTTTGATTTTCAAACTAAAAAAGCTGCAGCTAAACTCAAGCTAGATAAGGCAGAGATTACTCCTATGATCGAAGTGACGACTGAGGAAAATCGTCTGGTCTTTGAAGGGGTTGTTTTTGATGTGGAGCAAAAAGTGACCAGAACAGGGCGCGTTTTGATCAACTTTAAAATGACCGACTATACTTCAAGTTTTTCTATGCAAAAGTGGGTTAAGAATGAGGAAGAGGCCCAGAAATTTGACCTTATCAAGAAGAATTCTTGGCTCCGAGTTCGTGGGAATGTGGAGATGAATAACTTCACACGCGATTTGACTATGAACGTACAGGATGTGCAGGAAGTTGTTCACTATGAGCGGAAGGATTTGATGCCAGAAGGAGACCGCCGGGTTGAGTTTCATGCTCATACTAACATGTCGACCATGGATGCTTTGCCAGAGGTCGAAGAAATCGTTGCGACAGCTGCTAAGTGGGGACACAAAGCAGTTGCTATCACTGACCACGGGAATGTTCAATCCTTCCCACACGGCTATAAGGCGGCTAAGAAAGCGGGAATCCAGCTGATCTATGGTATGGAAGCCAATATCGTGGAGGACCGTGTCCCTATCGTCTATAACGAAGTGGAGATGGACTTGTCAGAAGCAACCTATGTGGTCTTTGACGTGGAAACGACGGGGCTTTCAGCCATCTATAATGATTTGATTCAGGTTGCGGCCTCTAAGATGTACAAGGGGAATGTCATTGCTGAATTTGATGAATTTATCAATCCTGGGCATCCCTTGTCAGCCTTTACCACGGAGTTGACTGGTATTACAGATGATCATGTCAAAAATGCTAAACCACTGGAACAAGTTCTGCAAGAATTCCAAGAATTTTGTAAGGATACAGTTTTAGTTGCCCACAATGCTACCTTTGACGTAGGCTTTATGAATGCTAACTATGAGCGTCATGGTCTGCCTAAGATTAGTCAGCCAGTTATTGATACGCTGGAGTTTGCTAGAAACCTCTATCCTGAGTATAAACGTCATGGTTTGGGCCCTTTGACCAAGCGTTTTGGTGTGGCTTTGGAACATCATCACATGGCCAATTACGATGCGGAAGCGACTGGTCGTCTGCTTTTCATCTTTATCAAAGAGGTGGCAGACAAACATGGTGTGACAGACTTGGCTAGACTAAACATTGATTTGATTAGTCCAGACTCTTATAAAAAAGCTCGAATCAAGCATGCGACCATTTATGTCAAGAATCAGGTAGGTCTAAAAAATATCTTTAAACTAGTTTCTTTGTCCAATACCAAGTACTTTGAAGGGGTGCCACGGATTCCGAGGACGGTTCTAGATGCCCATCGGGAGGGCTTGATTTTAGGTTCAGCTTGCTCTGAAGGTGAAGTTTTTGATGCTGTCGTTTCCCAAGGTGTGGATGCGGCGGTTGAGGTGGCTAAGTATTATGACTTTATCGAGGTCATGCCACCAGCTATTTATGCGCCCTTGATTGCTAAAGAGCAGGTTAAGGATATGGAGGAGCTCCAGACTATTATCAAGAGTTTGATAGAGGTTGGAGACCGTCTTGGCAAGCCCGTTCTTGTTACGGGAAACGTCCACTATATCGAACCGGAAGAAGAGATTTACCGTGAAATTATCGTCCGTAGTTTGGGACAGGGGGCTATGATTAACCGAACTATCGGTCATGGGGAACATGCCCAACCAGCACCACTTCCAAAGGCTCATTTTAGAACGACTAATGAGATGTTGGATGAATTTGCCTTCTTGGGAGAGGAACTGGCTCGTAAACTGGTTATTGAAAACACCAATGCCTTGGCAGAAATCTTTGAACCCGTTGAGGTTGTTAAGGGTGACTTGTACACGCCTTTCATCGACAAGGCTGAAGAAACGGTCGCTGAATTGACCTACAAGAAAGCTTTTGAGATTTATGGAAATCCACTGCCAGATATTGTCGATTTGCGGATTGAAAAAGAACTAACTTCTATTCTGGGGAATGGATTTGCTGTGATTTATCTAGCTTCGCAGATGCTGGTACAACGTTCCAATGAACGGGGCTACTTGGTTGGTTCTCGTGGATCTGTCGGTTCCAGTTTCGTTGCGACCATGATTGGGATTACAGAGGTCAATCCTCTCTCTCCTCACTACGTCTGTGGTCAGTGTCAGTACAGTGAGTTTATCACAGATGGTTCTTATGGTTCAGGATTTGATATGCCCAATAAGGCCTGTCCTAAATGTGGTCACAAACTCAGCAAAAATGGGCAAGATATTCCTTTCGAGACCTTCCTTGGTTTTGATGGAGACAAGGTGCCCGATATTGACTTGAACTTCTCGGGAGAAGACCAGCCTAGTGCCCACTTGGATGTGCGTGATATCTTTGGTGAGGAATATGCCTTCCGTGCAGGAACGGTAGGTGCGGTGAAAGCTAAGATAGCCTATGGCTTTGTCAAGGGTTACGAGAGAGATTATGGGAAATTTTATCGTGCTGCAGAGGTGGAGCGTTTAGCCCAGGGAGCTACTGGGGTTAAACGAACAACTGGACAACACCCAGGGGGAATCGTTGTTATTCCGAACTACATGGATGTCTACGATTTTACGCCTGTCCAGTATCCAGCGGATGATGTGACGGCTGAATGGCAGACCACTCACTTTAACTTCCACGATATCGATGAAAATGTCCTTAAACTAGATGTACTGGGACATGATGATCCGACCATGATTCGGAAACTTCAGGATTTGTCTGGTATTGACCCTAATGAAATTCCTATGGATGATGAAGGTGTGATGGCTCTCTTTTCTGGGACTGATGTACTTGGCGTGACTCCTGAACAAATCGGAACGCCTACGGGTATGTTGGGGATTCCAGAGTTTGGAACCAACTTTGTGCGTGGGATGGTCGATGAAACCCATCCGACGACCTTTGCTGAGTTGCTACAGTTGTCTGGATTGTCCCACGGTACCGATGTTTGGCTGGGCAATGCCCAAGATTTGATTAAACAGGGAATTGCGGACCTATCAACCGTTATCGGTTGTCGGGACGACATCATGGTTTACCTCATGCATGCTGGTCTCGAACCTAAGATGGCCTTTACCATCATGGAACGGGTACGTAAGGGATTGTGGCTCAAGATTTCCGAAGAGGAGCGAAATGGCTATATCGAAGCAATGAAGGCCAATAAGGTGCCAGAGTGGTATATCGAGTCCTGTGGGAAAATTAAGTACATGTTCCCTAAAGCCCATGCGGCAGCCTACGTTATGATGGCCTTGCGTGTGGCCTACTTCAAGGTTCACCATCCTATTTATTACTACTGTGCTTACTTCTCAATCCGTGCTAAGGCTTTTGATATCAAGACCATGGGTGCGGGCTTAGATGCCATCAAGCGCAGAATGGAAGAAATCGCTGAAAAACGGAAGAACAATGAGGCCTCTAATGTGGAAATTGACCTCTATACAACTCTTGAAATCGTCAATGAAATGTGGGAACGTGGTTTCAAGTTTGGCAAATTAGACCTCTACCGTAGTCAGGCGACAGAGTTCCTCATCGATGGGGATACCCTCATTCCGCCATTTGTTGCTATGGATGGTCTGGGAGAGAACGTTGCCAAGCAGTTGGTACGAGCACGTGAAGAAGGAGAATTTCTTTCTAAAACAGAATTGCGTAAGCGTGGAGGGCTTTCATCAACCTTGGTTGAAAAGATGGACGAAATGGGCATCCTCGGCAATATGCCAGAGGATAACCAGTTGAGTTTGTTTGATGAATTGTTTTAAAAAATTGCTTATTTTGATCAAGTGGACAAAATATGTCCACTTGATTTGTTATAATTCTCTTAAAAATAATAGAAAAGAGAGTATAATATGGTGAATCAAGAAATTTTAAATTCTAATGTGTCAATTGAAGAGGAAATTTATAATTTTGAAAAAGGCTTGAAAGATGATGGAAGTGATTGGACCGGATTCCCACAAATAGACTTAAAAGAAGATTCTCAATGTATTTACATTTGCGGTATTTCAGAGACTGACAGATGGCATTTGTTGTTTTATACGTTAACTAAAATAAAACCTGCTACTCCAATAGCATCACTTGGATATTATCGAGTGAGAGATAATTTGATTTTTTCTAAACATAGTCAATGGATAAAACTGCAAATGGAGCATACAGAGTATGACTTGATTTTTCTGGAGGGAGTTCAACTTTTGGGAGAGGCTGATCAAAGGGTACAGGAATACTGGACGCATCAATTCAAAGAGAATAAGAAAAGAGGCAGACTCTTCATTGTATATTCAGACTGCTTACCCGAAGACTTAAAAAATATGGATGAATCCGTAGTTGAGTTCTTCGAATCTGGCATAGTGGTACAGTTGAAATCACCTAAGGGCTAGTTTATTTTGCTTTAATCGTTTTGAATATAAAGTGCTAGTTAAACTATAGAAGTGATAATAATGTACTAGAAATAATATTGTTTGAATAATATGTAGAAGGAAATTGCAAATGAATGATCAAGAGAGACTACTAACGATCTTTTTACGTTTACAGTTAGGTACTTCACTAGGAAAAAAGCAACTGGCTCAGGAATTTGAGGTTAGCGAAAAGACGATACAGAGAGATTTTTCGCTACTCCGTGATATTTTATCTAGTAACACCAGTTATAGTGGAGATTTGCTTTATAACCGTAAGACGAATAAGTATTGTTTAGCAAGTAAGTCAGTTTTTAATAAAAAGGATATTCTCGTTATTTCCAAGATTTTATTGGAAAATAGAGCACTGAACAGACCAGAAATTGCTAGCTTACTAAATAATTTACTGGTCTTGGTTCCCCGTGCTGATCAGAAAGAAATTGAGCAGATCATTGGCAGCGAAAAGCTTAACTATGCTCCCTTAACGGATCAACAAAATAGAATAGAGAAAATTTGGAATTTATCAGAAGCTATTTTACATGAACAGGTTCTAGACATTGTCTATCAAAAACCTTATTCTGAGTCTTCTAAGAGGCAGACTGTTTTACCAGTCTCTCTTTACTATGATAGTCATTATTTCTATCTGGTTGTTTACCAGTTGAAACATGCTACTTATATTACTTTAAGAGTAGACCGTATCCAGTCATGGTCTCTTAGTGGTATAGAGAAACCCTCTATTTCTTATCGAGATAAATTTAGAGATGGTGATATTCGTAACGAGAGAGTAGATGCTTTTATCGGGAAGAAAATCAGTATTGAAATCGAGTATTTGTACGATCCGACGATTGTGTTGGACCAATTTCCAAATGCAAAAATAGTTGGGAAAAATGGCGACTGGACTCATTTTCAGTTTGAAAGTCAGCATACACCGGGGCTTAAACGCTGGTTGCTGGGACAAGGGGAAGCAGTCACTATTTTGTCTCCTCGGATTTTAGTAGAGGATATGAAGCAAACAGTTCAAGAAATGATAGATAAATATAGATGAGGATAAAATGACTATTCAATTTACTTCTAAAAAGGTTGGAGAACTATTGAAAGAAGGGAATTTGCGAATTCCTTCTTATCAAAGACCATATAAATGGAACAGAAAACATATCCGTAATCTTTTTTATGATTTACGAGATGCTATGGGGAAGAAGGAATATCAGATTGGTTCCGTTATCTTGCATGAAAATGATGAATACTTAGATAATGATGAATACTTAGATAATGATGGACGCTTAGATATTGTCGATGGACAGCAACGGCTAATTTCAATTTCCTTGTTTCTTCATTTATTAGATGATTTAGAGAATTATAAGGGTGCTAAGCAACTGCTGAGTGCTACTGTATTTGGAGAGCTATCTTGCTATCATGCGAGTGAAAATTATAATGAGTGGGAAAATTTGACTCAATTGGTTGGCGAAAATCAGGCAAAAGATATTTGCAATTTTTTATTGGAAAATTGTTCTGTCTCCGTGATTACTATGCCACAGGAACGATTATCAGAGGCCTTTCAGCTATTTGATTCTCAGAATAATCGTGGAAAATCTTTAGAACCTCATGATTTGCTCAAAGCCTATCATCTTCGCAAGCAAGATTCCGAAGATGAAAGAATTGTGGAAAAGTGGGAGCAATTTGTAGAAGATAAAGAGTTAAGTCTCAAAGAGTTGTTTGATAAACATCTTTTTCGTATGAGACGTTGGTCGCGAGGAGAGACAGGATTAACAAACAAGCGTTATGGTTCTTATCTCCGTTTTACAGAGGATTTTATTGACGATTTTAAAGGCGTTGATTTGAATCAGAACTTTCCATATCTAGAATTGTATCGTCATATTGAAAATCTTCCTATGTCCATTACTATGCCAATCATTGATGGAAGTAAATTTTTTGAGTATATTGAATCTGCTCATGAAACTATTAGAGTTCATAAAAATTTTTTAAATAAACAGTTAGGGGTCTCTAATGAGTCAGAGGAGGAAGAACAAAATTTAGCTTACCCAGAAGGTATGTTAAACATTTACAATAGCTCAAAAGGACGCTATCTCAAATGTCACAATATATTCCTAAATATTTGCTCGCTTTTCGCAGATAGATTTGGAAAAGATGAGCTATCAAAGGAGATAGTAGAGACCTTGTTTATTTGGTCTTACTACCCTCGAGTTAAATCTAAAGCCATATACGATGCAACGGTAGGGAAATACGCCGCTGGTGGAAGGTTTAGACAAAAAGAGGTTCAAAAGCTATTTCAACTTTTATCCCATGCTGTCACTCCCAATGATTTTATGGTCAAGATAGATAGAGAGTTATTTGAAAATTATACTGTGGACAAGATTATAGAAGAGGAAAAAGATAAATGGTAGAAACACATATAAGCTTATCAGTTAATCGTTTGTTAAATGAAGATACCTATGCTATCCCTCTTTATCAGAGAAATTTTGCTTGGACTTATGATGAAATTGAGCAGTTATTGAACGACGTAGCAGATGCTTTTCAAGAAAATAGAGACAATTACTATATTGGAACATTAGTCGTTAATAAAGAGAATGACATTTTCAAAATCATAGATGGGCAACAACGAACAACAGCCCTTAATTTGATTGCCTTAGCTTTGAAGCATGAGTTTGGTTTTGATAGATTGAAAGTTGTCAATCTTACCTTCCCAGCTCGGAAGAAATCAAATAAGAATATTCAAGATTTATTTGCCAAGAAAAAAATTTTAGAGGGCGATGAAAATGAGCTGACTAGAGGTTACGGACATGCTAGAAACGCATTGAAAAAAGTGTTAGAAGAGCGCCAATTGAATCCTCAGTCTTTCGTTAATTATCTTTTTGAAAAGGTCATCATTTTTCGGAGTATACTTCCTGAGGATTTAGATTTGAATCTTTATTTCGAACGTTTCAACTCTCGAGGCGAACAACTAGAGGCTCATGAGATTCTTAAGGCGCAAATGATGGCTAAGTTTGGTACAGATCAAGAAATGGCGCAAAAGTTTGCAAGAATTTGGGATGCCTGTGCAGAGTTTGATAAGCCGGTAATCAATGCATTTACAAAAAAAGCAAAGAAAAAGCATCATGATGGAGAAAGAGAAAAAATCTTTCCTTTGAATTGGATTAAAGGAAATAATTATCAGAATAGCTTTCTTTTAAATATTGATAAGTCCTTAAGTCAAATAGAAGTTCAGTCAACTAATAAGAAATCTCTATTGTCTAGTATAGAAAATAAAGAATCTACAAGAGTTAAAGTAATATCAGATACGAATGAAGTGGAAAAATACAGAACGATTATAAACTTTGAAACATTTTTATATTTCGTTTATTATATAACATTTGGTAATGTATCTCCTTCTGATATACAGCTAGATGACAAGAAATTATTAGAAACATTTGAAAATGTAACTAGTGTTAATACAAATTTAGAGGATGTTACATTATTTATTAGAAATTTATTGAAATTAAAATTTATATTTGATAATTTGATCGTACGAATGTCACAAGAGACTAATAATAGAAGACAAGAAAATGATTGGTTTCTACAGAAAGTTTATCGGAATGATTATAATAATAAAACTGGAGGAGATTTATTTGTTCAATATTATCATGATAAAAATTCTTTTGAAAAGTTCAATGATGATATTTTAATGCTCCAATCTATGTTTGCTGTGACCTTTACTGCTAATCGTGATAGTCGTTGGTTATATGAGATCTTGCAATTCTTGTTTAACCATATTGAAGAGTTAAATCAAGCAGAATTTGGTGCTCGGTTTAAGAATTTTCTTGAGAAAATGGCAGTGAGATATGCTGAAGAAAGTTTGTTTGACAAGGATAGAAATATCAAAAGATATGGTGCAATTCCTGTTTACGCTTTCAATTTTATAGATTATATTTTATGGAAAAATTGTTCGGATTTAAAAGGAAAGTATTCGAGCGTTGAATTTGAAGATTTTAAGTTTACATATCGTCGTTCCATAGAGCACTGGTTTCCACAACATCCAAATAGTGATGAAATATTTGAAGAGATTGATGATAAATTTTTGCACTCCTTCGGGAATCTTTGTATCATTACAGATAGTCAGAATTCGAAGTTTGGAAATTTAGTTCCAATTGCAAAGTATAATCAATGGCAAGATATATTTTATCGTCAAAGTTTAAAATTACAGATGATGGCAGAGATAACTTCTAAAAAAGATTCTGGTTGGGGTCCGAAACAAATAACAGAACTGGAAAAAGAGATCTTGACTAGGGTAAATGATTTTATAGAAAGCAAGTCATCAGAGCAACGATAATCATCTATTTAAAGAGGCTAATGTATATCTAATAGATTTACATTAGCCTTCTTTTTTGTTAAAATAGTCTATAGAAAGAGGGTGAGAGTATGTCAAAGACGAGTATGAGCATCCGTCTGGATAGTGAGGTTAAGGAGCAGGCCCAACAGGTGTTTAGTAATCTGGGAATGGATATGACAACAGCTATTAATATTTTCCTTCGTCAGGCTATTCAATATCAGGGATTACCTTTTGATGTTAGACTAGACGAAAATCGGAAGTTGCTTGAGGTATTAACGGATTTAGACCAAAATCGTAATATGAGCCAATCCTTTGAATCAGTCTCTGACTTGATGGAGGATTTGCGTGCTTAAGATTCGTTATCATAAACAGTTTAAAAAAGATTTTAAGTTGGCTATGAAGCGTGGTTTGAAGGCAGAATTATTAGAAGAAGTTTTAAATTTTCTTGTTCAAGAAAAAGAACTTCCTGCTAGATATCGTGATCATCAATTGACGGCATCCAAGCATTTTCAAGGGAGTCGTGAATGCCATATCCAACCAGGTTGGCTTTTGGTCTATAAAGTAGACAAGGAAGAATTGCTTTTAAACTTGCTTAGGACAGGCAGTCATAGTGATTTGTTTTAATAAATTTTAAGGGGGTTCTCATGAAACTAAGAATATTCGCAGAAGATAAGCTGGCTGAGAAGGTATTTGAATATCAATTAGAACTTGCTGATCGTACAATCCTTCTATCGACAGCACTCTTGTCAGGTGCTATTGCCTTAGCAGGAATATTTTCTGCTTTGAAAGAAAAATAAAAATAGAAAAGAGAAAACAGAATGGTTTTACCAAATTTTAAAGAAAATCTAGAAAAATATGCGAAATTATTGGTTGCGAACGGAATCAATGTGCAACCTGGTCATACTTTGGCTCTCTCTATCGATGTGGAGCAACGTGAGTTGGCTCACTTAATTGTCAAAGAAGCTTATGCCTTGGGTGCGCATGAGGTTATCGTTCAGTGGACAGATGATGTCATTAACCGTGAGAAATTCCTCCATGCGCCGATGGAGCGTCTGGACAATGTGCCTGAATACAAGATTGCTGAGATGAACTATCTTTTGGAGAACAAGGCTAGTCGTCTTGGAGTTCGTTCATCTGATCCGGGTGCCTTGAATGGAGTGGATGCTGACAAGCTTTCGGCATCTGCTAAAGCTATGGGACTTGCCATGAAACCAATGCGAATCGCAACGCAATCCAACAAGGTTAGCTGGACTGTAGCAGCCGCTGCTGGACTTGAGTGGGCTAAGAAAGTCTTTCCAAATGCTGCGAGCGACGAAGAAGCAGTCGATCTCCTTTGGGACCAAATCTTCAAAACTTGTCGTGTCTACGAAGCAGATCCGGTTAAGGCTTGGGAGGAACATGCAGACATTCTCAAGAGCAAGGCAGATATGCTTAATAAAGAACAATTTTCAGCCCTTCACTACACAGCGCCAGGGACCGATTTGACCCTTGGCTTGCCGAAGAACCACGTTTGGGAATCAGCTGGGGCTGTCAATGCACAGGGCGAAGGGTTCTTGCCAAATATGCCGACAGAAGAAGTCTTCACAGCACCTGACTTCCGTCGTGCAGATGGTTATGTCACTTCTACAAAACCGCTTAGCTATAATGGAAATATCATCGAAGGAATTAAAGTAACCTTCAAGGATGGACAAATCGTAGATATCACTGCTGAGAAGGGTGATCAGGTCATGAAAGACCTTGTCTTTGAAAATGCGGGTGCGCGTGCCTTGGGTGAATGTGCCTTGGTACCAGATCCAAGCCCAATTTCTCAGTCAGGCATTACCTTCTTTAACACCCTTTTCGATGAAAATGCGTCAAATCACTTGGCTATCGGTGCAGCCTATGCAACTAGCGTTGTTGGTGGTGCAGAGATGAGCGAAGAGGAGCTTGAAGCTGCGGGGCTTAACCGTTCAGATGTTCACGTAGACTTTATGATTGGTTCTAACCAAATGGATATCGATGGTATCCGTGAGGATGGGACACGTGTACCACTCTTCCGTAAGGGAGATTGGGCAAATTAAGGAGCCAAAATGATAGGAAGTATGTTCGTTGGTCTCCTAGTGGGATTTTTAGCAGGTACTCTGACCAATCGTGGAGAACGCATGGGATGTTTTGGAAAAATGTTTCTAGGCTGGATTGGTGCCTTTATAGGCCACTTGCTTTTTGGGACTTGGGGACCGATAATAGCAGGAACTGCCATTATTCCGGCAATACTAGGTTCCATGATTGTCTTAGCGATTTTCTGGAGACGAGGAAGTTAATTTCTTAAATCTGATACTCAATGAAAATCAAAGAGCAAACTAGCCGCAGGTTGCTCAAAGCACTGCTTTGAGGTTGTAGATAAGACTGACGAAG
>NZ_CAUQCJ010000036.1:0-17745 GCF_963516515.1 uncultured Streptococcus sp.
GAAGCTAGGGTGATTTGCATACTTTTAAAACGATTTACATCAACCACTATTTCTTCCCTTTCTATTCTAAGTGAACTGCTTATTCTTCTTCAGCAGCTTCTTCTGTTGCTTCCGCTTTTGTTGCTTTCTCAGCTTCTTCAGCTTCAAAGGCTGCTTTAGCCTCTTGTGCTGCTTTTTCGCGGGCTTTTTCAAGGTCATCTACGTGGATGACATCTTCGTCCATTCCTTCATCCAAGTCACGAAGTTCCACTTCTTGGTCATCTTCGTCTAGGACACGCATGTCAAGACCAAGAGATTGCAATTCTTTGACAAGAACTCGGAAGGATTCTGGAACACCTGGTTTTGGAATTGGTTTTCCTTTTGTAATGGCTTCATAAGCTTTCAAACGTCCGTTGATATCGTCAGACTTGTAAGTCAAGATTTCTTGAAGAACATTTGACGCACCGTAGGCTTCAAGAGCCCAAACCTCCATCTCACCGAAACGTTGTCCACCAAACTGAGCTTTACCTCCGAGTGGTTGTTGGGTAACGGTTGAGTATGGTCCGACTGAACGAGCGTGCAATTTATCATCAACCATGTGGTGGAGTTTGATCATGTACATGACTCCGACAGAAACACGGTTATCAAACGGTTCACCAGTACGTCCATCGTAAAGGATTGTTTTGGCATCGCTATCCATACCTGCTTCTTTAACGGTTGACCAAAGATCTTCTGAACTTGCTCCGTCAAAGACTGGTGTTGCAATGTGGATATCAAGAGTACGAGCCGCCATACCAAGGTGAAGCTCCATAACCTGACCGATATTCATACGTGATGGCACCCCAAGTGGGTTCAACATGATGTCGACTGGAGTTCCATCTGGAAGGTAAGGCATGTCTTCTACAGGAACAATACGAGAGACAACCCCTTTGTTTCCGTGACGTCCGGCCATCTTATCTCCGACCTTGATCTTACGTTTTTGAGCGATGTAGACGCGAACCAGCATGTTAACACCTGATTGCAACTCATCTCCATTTGCACGTGTAAAGATCTTAACATCACGAACGACACCATCGGCACCGTGTGGTACACGAAGAGAAGTATCACGCACTTCACGAGATTTATCTCCGAAGATAGCGTGCAAGAGACGTTCTTCAGCTGAAAGGTCTTTCTCACCCTTAGGTGTTACTTTACCTACAAGGATGTCGCCTTCTTTAACCTCAGCACCGATACGGATAATACCCATTTCGTCAAGGTCTTTAAGAGCGTCTTCCCCAACGTTTGGAATTTCACGAGTAATTTCTTCAGGCCCAAGCTTTGTATCGCGCGTTTCTGATTCGTATTCTTCAAGGTGGACAGATGTGTAGACATCGTCTTTAACCAAGCGTTCGCTCATGATAACGGCATCCTCGAAGTTGTAAC
Source organism: uncultured Streptococcus sp. (assembly GCF_963516515.1). Classification (GTDB taxonomy): domain Bacteria; phylum Bacillota; class Bacilli; order Lactobacillales; family Streptococcaceae; genus Streptococcus. Next base: position 1,402 of record NZ_CAUQCJ010000036.1, read on the forward strand.
CTTCCCAAGTCATGTAGGCAACGATTGGGTTTTGTCCAAGCGCCATTTCTCCATTTTCCATAGAAGGTCCGTCAGCAATGAAATCGCCTTTTTCAACGACATCTCCAACTTTTACGAGAGTGCGTTGGTTGTAAGCAGTACCTGAGTTTGAACGACGGAATTTTTGGATGTGATAAACATCCAATGAACCATCTTCACGACGAACTTCTACCTTGTCAGCATCTGCGTAAGTAACTTTACCATCATACTGAGCAATCACAGCAGCTCCTGAATCGTGGGCTGCTTGGTATTCCATACCAGTACCAACGTAAGGTGCTTTAGGATTAATCAATGGCACAGCCTGACGTTGCATGTTGGCTCCCATGAGGGCACGGTTGGAGTCATCGTTTTCCAAGAAAGGAATACATGCTGTCGCAACGGCAACTACCTGTTTTGGTGATACGTCCATGTAGTCAACAACATTAGCTGGATACTCTTGGTTGACCCCTTGGTGACGTCCCATGACAACTTTCTCAGCAAATGTTCCATCTTCATTCAGACGAGAATTAGCCTGTGCTACAGTAAATTCATCTTCTTCATCGGCTGTCAACCAAACGATTTCATTCGTAACGACACCTGTTTCACGGTCAACTTTACGGTATGGTGTTTGAACAAAACCATACTTGTTCAAATGTCCGTAAGATGACAAGTTATTAATCAAACCGATGTTAGGTCCTTCAGGTGTCTCGATTGGACACATACGACCATAGTGAGTGTAGTGCACGTCACGGACTTCATATCCAGCACGGTCACGTGTCAAACCACCAGGTCCTAAGGCTGACAAACGGCGTTTGTGAGACAACTCAGAAAGTGGGTTGTGTTGGTCCATGAACTGTGACAACTGTGATGAACCAAAGAATTCTTTAACCGCAGCTGTTACAGGACGGATATTAATGATTTGTTGCGGTGTCAAGACTTCGTTATCTTGAACAGACATACGTTCACGGACATTACGTTCCATACGAGAAAGTCCAAGACGTACTTGGTTAGCAAGCAATTCACCAACCGCACGGATACGACGGTTTCCAAGGTGGTCGATATCATCTACACGGCCAAGCCCTTCCGCCAAGTTGAGGAAGTAGCTCATTTCAGCAAGGATATCTGCAGGAGTAACGATACGAACCTTGTCATCTGGATTAGCATTACCGATGATCGTTACAACGCGGTCTGGATCAGTTGGTGCAACAACCTTGAATTTTTGAAGAACAACAGGATCAGTCACAACCGCCGCATCATTTGGAATGTAGACAATCTTGTTCAAGTCGCCATCCAAATGGCTTTCAATACTTTCAATCACGCTACGAGTCATGATTGTTCCAGCTTCTACCAAGATTTCTCCTGTTTCAGGGTCTACCAATGGCTCAGCAATAGTTTGGTTAAGCAAGCGTGTTTTAACATTGAGTTTTTTATTGATTTTGTAACGACCAACAGCTGCCAAGTCATAGCGACGTGGATCAAAGAAACGAGCCACAAGCAAGCTACGTGAGCTTTCAGCAGTCTTAGGCTCACCTGGACGAAGGCGTTCGTAAATTTCTTTCAAAGCTTCGTCGGTACGAGAGTCCATTGGATTCTTGTGGATATCTTTTTCAACAGTGTTGCGAACCAATTCGCTGTCACCAAAGATATCAAAGATTTCATCATCTCCTGAAAAACCAAGAGCACGAACCAAGGTCGTAAATGGAATCTTACGAGTACGGTCGATACGAGTATAGGCGATATCTTTTGAGTCGCTTTCAAGTTCCAACCAAGCTCCACGGTTAGGGATAACAGTTGAACCGTAGCCCACTTTACCGTTTTTGTCAACTTTATCGTTAAAGTAAACACCTGGTGAGCGGACCAACTGAGATACGATGATACGTTCACCACCATTGATGATAAAAGTACCCATTTCTGTCATGATTGGGAAATCACCAAAGAAAACTTCTTGGGTCTTGATTTCGCCTGTTTCTTTATTGATCAAACGGAAAGTTACAAAAATTGGTGCTGAGTAGCTAGCATCGTGGATACGAGCTTCTTCTAGCGTGTATTTTGGTTCCTTGATTTCATATCCAACGAATTCCAACTCCATCGTGTCTGTGAAGTTTGAAATTGGCAATACATCTTCAAATACTTCCTTAAGACCGTGGTCTAGGAAAGCTTTGAATGAGTCAGTTTGAATTTCAATCAAATTTGGTAAGTCAAGAACTTCTTTGATTCTTGAAAAACTACGACGGGTACGATGTTTCCCGTATTGAACGTCATGTCCTGCCAAGATGATTCTCCTTTGTAAATAAGTTCCAAGCCTTGTCAATCAGGCTTTTCTAATCTTCATATGGTTGTAAAACCCTTATCACTGTGTCCTATTGACGAATTTTCAGAATCTTTAAGTCTTTGTTACAAATACTCGAAATCCTGAAAAAAAGCACAAAAAGAGCAGCTAAATCTGACTTTTTCAGAAGATTTAACTGCTGTGAGCCTTGTCTGGACAATATTTCAGACAAAACCTACGACAAATGATTACTCATATTATACCCTATTTAGCTAGATTTTTCAAGGGATTCTGTAGATTTTTGGTAATTTTTTTCCTATAAAAAAATTTAATTCAACGATCACTTTGCAAACTTCATTTTCAGTTTAATTGCTCAATAGAAATATAGTAAATTGCGATTTTGCCATTTTATATTAGGTTGTTTTTCTTGACTTTGCCAGATTTTTCTTTTAATATATATGTATAAATATATAGGGAGGTTTATGATGAATATCTTGCTTTCTAAGACTGAACAAGATTTGCTATTCTTACTAGAAGAATTAACCAAACACCATGATTGGATAGAACTCTCAGTCTTGGCTGAGAAGCTGAATTATTCAATAGAAGAATTGCAAGAACACCTTTTTAAGCTTGAGCAATTATTTCCAAACCTCCTGCTTCAATCAAGAAATAAAGGTATTCAATTGCAATTTGACTTTCAAAACACCTTGGATCCTAGGATTGCAATTTTTAAACAATCTGAAACCTATTCTTTTTTGAACTGTCTATTTTTCAAAGAGGGACAATCACTTGAGCAAATGTGTCAGGAACTTTCGACTAACACAGAGCATATTGAGGAAATCATCCAGCATCTAAATACTAAACTTCCACAGCACTATGGCATCAGCATCCAACTTTCCCCTTTATTCATGGAGGGAACAGAAGAGGACATTCGTGCCTTTTATCTAGACTACTTTAGCCAAAGTTATGACTTTCTTGATTGGTCTTTCTCTTCTATTTCCGAAGAGTGTCTGACTGACTTGATTCAGCTATTTTTGAACGCCCAACAAGTTTCACCCAACCTCAGTAGTTTACGACAAATCAAATATACTCTAGCTATCAATCTGGAGCGCTTTAATAAGAGTCATTTGATTGAAAATTCTACTCCTCTTTTAACCAGTCACTACAGCACCCTCCTGCAAATTCCGCAGTTTGAACAAGATATCAAAAAACTAGCTAAAAAACTTAATTTTGAACCGAAACAGGAGACGCTAGAACAGCTATTTTCAAACCCAGTAAAGTCTCCTCAAATCACAAACAATCCTAGCAATGGAGCACTGGGTAATATTCATCATATCCAAAAATCCTACCGTTTATTGAGCCAAATTCTAGAAGAACTGACCAAAGAATTTCACCTACAGATTGAAAATCGTGAGGAATTGGTTTGGCTCCTCCACTACACTGCCCAATCTGATTTCTTCCATTTACTCAGTAACCAGTCTCTCGACAGACAGAAATCCCAAATTTTAAGCAGTTATCAAGTAGAATTTCCAAAACTATTTGAAGTAAGTCAACACAAATTCCAATCTTACCTGACTGAAATGGGGTTAGAAAATCACCCAAGTAAGCTACAAGAACTTGTCTACACCTTTTCTATACAAGGGCATCGAATTTTAGTCCAATTACTTCAAAAACTTCCCAAAATACGTGTTTTGGTCATTAGTCATCTGGATACTCATCATGCACAAAATCTAATCGACACCCTAACTCACTACGGCAATAATCTCTATCTCTTTGATTCTTGGGAAGAAGCTACTATTTCATTCTCAATTCTCAATCAAATCCCTCACGATATTGTTATTAGCACCTTTCCTGTCACCAACTCTCCGAAACCAATTATTTGTAGCCGGAACCTTTCTACTGCAGAACTATTTCACCACCTCCACCTTTTGGGTTCACAAATTCATAAAGAAAGACTGGCTAAATCGTAGCAAAATCTGTTACGATTTTTCTTTTAGTTTAATTTCAAGAAAACGCTTGCATATTATTTTACTAAGTGCTATACTGATAGAGAAATTCATTTACAGGAGAATCATTATGAGAAAAACACCATCTCAAACTGAGAAAAAAATGGTCTACAGCATCCGTTCCCTCAAGAATGGAACTGGTTCTGTCCTTATCGGCGCAAGCTTTGTCCTACTTGCCATGGCTACACCAACTATCTCAGCCAACGAAAATACTACAAGCAATAAGGGAACTAGCAATGAAACTACTACTGCTCTTGCCCAACCTCTTACTGATACAGCAGTTCACTCTGATAAGAAGGAAAGTGATATTTCTTCGCCTAAAAATGCAAACGCTTCCCTAGCGAAAATAGAAGAAAAACCTGCAACAGAGGCAACTACTCCTGCTGCAAGCCCAGCTGATTCAGCACCACAAACTGGGAAAAATCGTTCAAGTGAGCCAACCACTTCTACTAGTCCAGTAACGACTGAAACTAAGGCAGAAGAGCCAATCGAAGACAACTACTTCCGTATCCACGTCAAAAAGCTTCCTGAAGAAAACAAGGATGCTCAAGGACTATGGACTTGGGACGATGTTGAAAAACCTTCTGAAAACTGGCCAAACGGAGCCTTGTCCTTTAAAGATGCCAAAAAAGATGACTACGGCTACTACCTAGATGTCAAATTAAAGGGAGAGCAAGCCAAGAAAATTAGCTTCCTTATCAATAATACAGCTGGAAAAAATCTAACTGGCGATAAATATGCAGAAAAACTGGCACCAAAGATGAGCGAGGCTTGGTTGGACCAAGATTACAAGGTTTTCTCTTACGAACCACAACCTGCAGGGACTGTTCGCGTCAACTACTACCGTACAGATGGCAACTATGACAAGAAATCTCTCTGGTACTGGGGAGATGTGAAAAATCCAAGTAGCGCTCAATGGCCTGACGGAACAGACTTTACAGCTACAGGAAAATACGGTCGCTATATTGACATTCCTCTTAAGGATGCCGCAAAAGAATTCGGCTTTTTATTACTAGATGAGAGCAAACAAGGAGACGATGTGAAAATCCGTAAAGAAGATTATAAGTTCACAGATTTAAAAAATCATAGCCAAATTTTCCTAAAAGACGATGATGAATCGATTTACACAAATCCATACTATGTCCATGATATCCGTATGACAGGAGCCCAACACGTAGGCACTTCTAGCATTGAGAGTAGTTTTTCAACACTTGTCGGTGCTAAAAAAGAAGATATCCTCAAACACTCCAACATCACTAATCACCTAGGAAACAAAGTAACTATCACCGATGTTGCAATCGATGAAGCTGGTAAGAAAGTGACTTACAGCGGAGATTTCTCAGATACAAAACATCCATATACTGTTAGCTACAATTCCGATCAATTCACTACCAAAACAAGCTGGCGACTTAAAGATGAGACATACAACTATGATGGCAAACTGGGAGCTGACCTAAAAGAAGAAGGAAAACAAGTTGATTTAACCCTTTGGTCACCAAGTGCTGATAAGGTTTCTGTCGTTGTCTACGACAAGAATGACCCTGAAAAAGTGGTTGGAACTGTCGCTCTTGAAAAAGGGGAAAGAGGAACTTGGAAACAAACTCTAGATAGCACAAACAAACTAGGAATCACAGATTTCACTGGCTACTATTATCAATACCAAATCGAGCGTCAGGGGAAAACTGTTCTTGCACTCGATCCTTACGCTAAGTCACTCGCTGCTTGGAATAGTGACGATGCCAAGATTGACGATGCCCATAAAGTGGCTAAAGCTGCCTTTGTAGATCCAGCTAAATTAGGACCTCAAGACTTGACTTATGGTAAGATTCACAACTTCAAAACTCGTGAAGATGCCGTTATCTATGAAGCTCATGTGCGTGACTTCACTTCAGATCCTGCCATTGCAAAAGACTTGACCAAACCATTTGGTACCTTTGAAGCCTTTATCGAAAAACTAGACTACCTCAAAGACTTGGGTGTAACCCACATCCAGCTCCTTCCAGTCTTGTCTTACTACTTTGTCAATGAGTTGAAAAACCATGAACGCTTGTCTGACTATGCTTCAAGCAACAGCAACTACAACTGGGGATATGACCCTCAAAACTACTTCTCCTTGACTGGTATGTACTCAAGCGATCCTAAGAATCCAGAAAAACGAATCGCAGAATTTAAAAACCTCATCAACGAAATCCACAAACGTGGCATGGGAGCTATCCTAGATGTCGTTTATAACCATACAGCCAAGGTCGATATCTTTGAAGACCTAGAGCCAAACTACTATCACTTTATGGATGCTGATGGAACACCACGAACTAGCTTTGGTGGTGGACGCTTGGGAACAACCCACCATATGACCAAACGTCTCCTAGTTGATTCTATCAAATATCTGGTTGATACTTACAAAGTGGATGGATTCCGCTTCGATATGATGGGAGACCATGATGCGGCTTCTATCGAAGAAGCTTACAAGGCTGCACGCGCCCTCAATCCAAACCTCATCATGCTGGGTGAAGGTTGGAGAACCTATGCTGGTGATGAAAATATGCCTACTAGAGCTGCTGACCAAGATTGGATGAAACATACCGATACTGTCGCAGTCTTCTCAGACGACATCCGTAACAACCTTAAATCTGGTTATCCAAACGAAGGTCAACCTGCCTTTATCACAGGTGGCAAGCGTGATATCAACACCATCTTCAAAAATATCATTGCTCAACCAACCAACTTTGAAGCAGACAGCCCTGGAGATGTCATCCAATACATCGCAGCCCATGATAACTTGACCCTCTTTGATATCATTGCCCAGTCTATCAAAAAAGACCCAAGCAAGGCTGAGAACTATGCTGAAATCCATCGTCGTTTGCGACTTGGAAACCTCATGGTCTTGACAGCTCAAGGAACTCCATTTATCCACTCTGGTCAAGAATATGGACGTACCAAACAATTCCGTGACCCAGCATACAAGACTCCAGTAGCAGAGGATAAGGTTCCAAACAAATCTCACTTGTTGCGTGATAAGGACGGCAATCCATTTGACTATCCTTACTTCATCCATGACTCTTACGATTCGAGTGATGCTATTAACAAGTTTGACTGGACTAAGGCTACAGATGGTAAAGCTTATCCTGAAAATGTCAAGAGCCGTGACTATATGAAAGGTTTGATTGCCCTTCGTCAATCTACAGATGCCTTCCGACTTAAGAGTCTCCAAGATATCAAAGACCGTGTCCACCTCATCACTGTTCCAGGTCAAAATGGTGTGGAAAAAGAGGACGTGGTGATTGGCTACCAAATCACTGCTCCAAACGGAGATATCTACGCAGTCTTTGTCAATGCGGACGAAAAAGCTCGTGAATTTAACTTGGGAACTGCCTTTGCCCACCTCAGAAATGCTGAAGTTTTAGCAGATGAAAACCAAGCAGGACCAGTCGGAATTGCCAACCCTAAAGGGCTTGAATGGACTGAAAAAGGCTTGAAATTAAATGCCCTTACAGCTACTGTTCTTAGAATCTCTCAAGGCGGTGCCATCGTTGCCCCAGCTGTGGAAGAAAAACCAGAATTTGATCTTTCTAGCTTAACACAAGAGCAAGGTCAAAATAATGGCCAAGGTAATATTCCAAACCGAGTCGTCAAACCGGAACATCAAAATCCAGCTCCACAAACTAAACCTGATTCTGCAAAAACAGATACAAAAGTAGCTGATGCAGAAAATAAACCTAGCCAAGCTACAGCTGATTCACAAGCTCAACAACCAGCACAAGAAGCACAAGCATCATCTGTAAAAGAGACGGTTCAAAACGAATCAGTAGAAAACTCTAGCAAGGATAATACACCTGCACCCCTAGCTAAACAAGCTGAACTTCCAAATACAGGAACCAAAAACGATCACAAACTCCTGTTTGCAGGAATCAGCCTCCTTGCACTCCTAGGTCTCGCTTTCTTACTAAAAAACAAAAAAGAGAACTAAACTAGCCCTCCTATAGAACAATCCCCCAAGCCTTAACGCTCGGGGGATTGATTTTTGCCCTGATAAGCCTATCTATCAAATCATATATTCTACACTATAGGTCGCATCCGAGAGTATTCGTGCCAAAAATTGCTTAGTTCTTTCTTCTTTTGGACGACTAAAGAAATCATGGGCATTATTTTCTTCAACAATTTTCCCACCGTCCATAAAGATAACATGATTGGCTACATCTCTAGCAAAACCCATCTCATGAGTCACTACTACCATAGTAACTCCTTCTTTAGCTAACTGTTTTAAAATATCTAAAACATCCCCTACCAACTCTGGATCCAAGGCCGATGTCGGCTCATCTAATAAAATGACCTCTGGTTTCACAGCGATGGCACGCGCAATGCCAATTCGTTGTTGCTGGCCTCCAGAAAGCTGAGAGGGATAGTAATCTTTATAAGCTAGTAAACCAACTTTTTCTAAGGCAGCTTCCGCACGTTTGGTTGCTTCTTCCTTAGGAATTTTTCGAGCAATCACCAGGCCCTCTAAAATATTTTCCAAGGCTGTTTTATTAGCAAATAAATTATAATGTTGAAAAACAAAGGCGGTCTTCTGGCGAATTTCTAAAATATCTTTTTTGGTCAATTTGCCAAGATCGTATTCTTTATCAGCAAGCTTCAAAGAGCCACTATCGGCCTTTTCTAAATGATTGAGACATCTGAGAAAAGTCGTTTTACCTGATCCAGATGGTCCCAATATTACAACCACATCCCCTTGGTTGACCTTGAGATTAACATCTTCTAGGACTTGTCTGTCTCCAAATTTTTTTGCAATATGTTCTACTTGTAACATTGTCTCCTCCTATGCTAAACCTGCACTGGGCACTACTTGTCCCTTTTCTCTTTTATAGCGTTTCTCTAAGATTGAAAAGCCCCATTGAATCAATCCGCAAATAAGAATGTACTGTAAAAAGATCACAAAATAGGATTCAAAATACTGATAACCATAAGAGGCTTCAACACGGGCAATAGCTGTAATATCCTTAATGGTCATCACAAAAACTAAAGAGGTTCCTTTTACAATATTTATGACTAGATTAGCCAGATTAGGCAAGGCTGACCGCAAGGCCTGTGGAAAAACAATCCTCACATAAGCCTGACTAGTGCTTAAACCAATCGCTTGTGCAGCTTCTAATTGTCCCTTATCCACAGTTAAAATAGCCGAACGTAAGATTTCTGATAAACTACCTGTTGTCATCAAACTATAGATAATAAAAGCATAATAGATCGGATTGAGTTTAAAGATGTCAACATCACTTCCTATGCTTTTGAGAAATTGATTGAGCAAACTCGGAAACAAACTATAAAAGAAAAGAATCAGCAAAATCGGAGGTGTCGCTCTTATAAAAGCTAGATACACGAGAGAGAAGGTTCGAACACCTTTGACTTTGTATATTTGCCCCAGAGCTAAAAACAAGGCTGGTAGAGAACTTAAGACCATGGCTACAATCATGATGACCAAGGTGGTCGGTACCCCTTTTAAGGTCTCTAAAAAGGTTTTTGCAATATAGTCCAAATCCATATCCTATCTCCCTTTCGTTTCCAAAGTTTTTTCTAACAAGCGACTCAAGAAGGAAACAGCCAAGGCTACACCCCAATAAAGAATGGCAACCGCTGTATAGGTTTCAAGAGAGTAATTCCCCAAATTACGACTAATTAAGAGATTCCCAGCCCCCATGACATCTACAAAACCAATCGTATAAGCTAGGGCAGCGTCCCGCATCAAATTTAGAATGGCGGTCGTCACATTTGGAAGAGCCACTTGAAAGGCCTGAGGAAAAATGATTCTCCAAAATGTCTGACTAGGTGTCAGACCAATACTGACTCCAGCCTCCATCTGACCTTTTGGAATTGCCTGATAGGACGCCTTAAATACTTCTGCAATGATAGCTGCAAATAGCAAGACCATGGTGAATAAGACGAAGACCGTTTTAGACCAGTTGTTGATATCTAAATTTAGCCACCATTTTAAAAATTCAGGTAAACCATAAAAGACAAGGAATAGTAAAACAATAGGGGGAGTACAGCGAAGAGTAAAAATATAGCCCTTAGAAAGACCTGCAAAAGTCTTGTCTTCTCCCACTTGAGCCCAAGCCAGTAAGCCACCGAAAAGGGAACCGAGGATTGTAGTAAAAAAGAGAATGGACAAGGTCATAGGAAGTGCCTGCCATAAGGTGGGTAAAAATTGGAACACTCTTGAAAAATCATATGAAACCATGTAAACCTCTTTCTAACATGCCTGATTGCTCATCTAATCTTTATCAACATAACTAAAGACATCTTCTTCAAAGTATTTTTGAGAAAGTTTAGCTAGAGTACCATCTTCTTTTAATTCTTTAATAGCCTTTTCATACTCTTTAGCAAACTTCTCTCCCTTTTCATCACGGTGAATCAATGGATAGGTTGGGATTCCTTTATAAGGGAACCAACTAAGTTTGTCCGCATATTGGTGGTAAGAACCATCCTCTGCTGTCACTGCTTTTTCAAAAGACAACTTGATGTCAAAGAAAGCATCATAACGTCCTTCTAAAACCCAAGCATAAGCATCTGCCACTTTGAAGGATTCAGCTGCTGTCAACTCAATTGGTGTATCCTTATGCTTGTCATTATAGCTATTGATAACATTCCACTGGGCATTTTGAGGAGAGATGGGTACTAATTTTCCTTTGTTTTTGGCGAAATCATCAATATTCTTATATTTGGCTTCATCTTCTTTTCTAACAGTAAAACCAATAATACTGGCTCCTACTGGCTCAGATGGAATAATGAATTTCTTAGCCCGTTCATCTGTATACCAAGCACCTTTAGTTCCAATATCGTACTTGCCGGACTCCAGTCCAATCAAGAGATCATCATCACTAGTTCCTGTATACTCAAATTTATAATCTGCTAATTTCTCATCAACCGCCTTTAAAACAGCAACTTCATAACCATCTGATTCCCCTTTTTCGTCAATAAAATCATAAGGGACATAGTTTTGAGTATGGGCAACTTTTAAAGTTGTTACTTGTCCAGATGAAGCAGCATCTGCACCTTTAGCAGATGCTCCTGCCAAAGTTCTACCAATAATTGTTGCTCCAAGCACTGCCGCAACCGCAACTCCACCAATAATCCATGTTTTCTTACTCATATTCTTCTCCTTTATTTAGCTACTGTTTCTCTCACCCACTGGATACGCTCCACTGCAATATCGCTCGGAATAGTACAATCTGCTCCCAGTATGAGGCCCTCTTTGCCTGTTTCTTCTATCAATCGTTTGGTCTCAGCTTGAATTTCATCCTTACTGCCTCGATAGAGAAGACCTTCTTTTCCATTTTCAAATCCTCCCAAAACAGTACGCCCCTTGAAAATCTCACGACCTTCTTTTAGACTAATTCCTTCTGGACCAACTGCCCAGTTAAAAACATGAGCTGGATAGTCGGCAAAGATATGAATATCGTTTCGAGCTCCTTCATAGCCACAGATATGAAGGATATTTACCCCACCAACCGACTTAGCTGCATTTAAAACAGTCAGTTCACTCGGCGCAATAATCTCCTGATAGTCTTCAACAGAAACACGCGCATCCTGAATACTTTGCACACTGAGATAGATACCATCTGCTCCTGCATCTCTAATAATGGCTTGACTCAAGCTAGCGATATCTTGTGCAATCACATCGAGGACTTTTTTCAATTTCTGAGAATCTTGAACCAAGAAATCTGCAATGAGATTATCTCCACCAGACACTTCTCCAAGTAACCATTTGAGGTAGGTCACAGGTGCAAAAATATTGTAAATGGCAACAATATCTTCCGTAAACTCCTGCTTAATCTTTTTCACCAATTCCACTTGCTCTCTAATCCACGGATGATCTTCTCCCAGAGGTTCAATCTCTGCCAACTCTTGGAGTGACTTCCCTTTGGCAATAACTGAATTTGGATAAGCGAAATAGCCATCACTCATCAACTTGATAAAGTCGGGATTTAATTCACGGATAAATTGTTTGTGACCTTGTATATTCTTTTCAATAATCACTGGATTTGCAAATCCCTTTAACCATTCCTCTTCTGATGTAAAGTGGTGCCAAAAACCGACAGGCACACGATCAACCGCTTCTCCTCTAAATGCTTTTAAAACCCATTCTCTTTTTTCTGACATCTCTATTCTCCATTTATTTCTTTTTCGACTAATAAAACACTAGCAATATCATTGGTTTGAATAAAGGGAAGACTTCCCTTCTGAAAATCCTGAATCCCATGGCATCTTGGCCCCTCCTTACAAGTAAGTCCCTTTGTAAGACTAATCGCAAGTAAGATAACAAAGCCAAGGACTGCCCCTACTAATAGCCACTTTTTTCTTTTCATAAGACCCTCCTATTCTAAAACAGCAGCCTGACGAATCCAGTCCAATCTTTCCAATTCAAAATCATCTGGAACCGTACAATCCGCTCCAAGAAGGACTCCTCTAGTCCCAGCTTCAGCCAACAAGCGTTTGGTTTCCTCTTGTAGTTCAGCCTTTCTACCTCCATAAATCAGGCTCTGCTTCCCATTTTCAAAACCACCCAAGACCGCTTTACCATGAAATAGCTCCTGACCTTGAGGCAAACTAACTGCTTCATGGTGGGTTGCCCAGTTGAAAACTTGGGCTGGATAATCTTTGAAAATAGTCACATCGTTACTGGCACCTTGGAAACCGCAGATATGCAGGATATTTATCCCACCTGCCTGATTAGCAGCTTCTAAAATCTTTATGTTACTTGGCTCGATATAGGTCTGGTACAAGTCTGGTGTGATGCGCTCATCCTGAATTTCTTGCGTACTAAGGTAAATCCCATCTGCTCCACCATCCTGAATGATTGCCTTGGTCAGGATAGCGATATCCTCAGCAATAACATCTAAAATCTCCCTGAATAGCTCTGGATTTTCAAGAAAAAGATCTGCAACCTCCTTATCACCTCTAGAAGTTTCTGTACGAAACCACCTTTTCAGGTAGGAAATCGGAGAAAAGATATTGTAGAATGATGCAATGTCCTCAGTGAAGGTTGCTCGAATGGCTTGTACCACTTCTACTTGTTGCTGAATCCAAGGATGGTTTTCACCAATCGACTCAATAGAAGCCAACTCCTGAACACTTGCAACAGAAGGATTATAGACATTACTTGAATAAATGAAAAAGCCGTCACTCATTATTTTGACAAAGTCAGGATGAATTCTTTCAACGTACTGCCGATGCCCCTCTACACTTTTTTGAAAGATACGTGGGTTATTTAAACCTTGCCCTTTTTCCTCCAGTGTTACAAAATGAAACCAAAAGCCAACAGGAACCCGTTCCACCTCTTCTCCTCGTATGGCTTTAAAAACTAGTTCTCTTTTACTTGTCATACTTTTCTCCTTCCATTTGGATTGAAACCATCTTACCACTCCTTTTTGCCTTTTCCCAATATATATTGACTATCAACTTGATTGGGATTGTTTATATCAATAACGAAAAAAATCTCTGGAAAGCTTGATTTTACCAGCTTTTCAGAGATTCTTTTCTTTCTTTTACTTTATTAAAATAGTTGTTATATAGATTTTTTATCATCCTGATTAGGATTTTTTATTAAGCCTCTTTCATGGCAAAGTAAGCCCGTACTTTGGGTGCTACTTGCGTTCCGAAGAGTTCAATAGCTCGCAGGACTTGTTCATGTGGCATAGAACCAAGAGGTAGATGGAGCATGAAGCGATCCAAGCCTAAATCCTCAATCATGCGAATCAATTTTTCTGCTACCTGATCTGGATTGCCTACAAACATGGCTCCATTTGCTCCAACCTGCTCAAGGTATTGTTCATAACGTAATTCCTGCCAGTGAGGACGGTCTTTGGAAATAGCATCCACCACTTGCTTGGTCGGATGGAAATATTCTTTTACCGCCTGCTCGCCATCCTCAGCAATCCAACCCCAAGAATGGGCTCCAACCTTTAGCTCATGATTGGCATGACCCGCTTCGCTCCCAATCTCACGATAAGCCTGAATCAACTTTTTAAAATAACGAGGATTGCCACCAATAATGGCATAGACAATCGGTAGGCCTGCCTGAGCAATCTTCACTGTTGATTCGACATGACCACCTGTCGCTATCCACAAGGGCAATTTGTCCTGAACTGGACGAGGATAAACTTCTTTGCCAGAAATTGTTTGGGTCAATCGACCTTGCCAGTCTAGCTTGGTCTTTTCATTAACTAACTGAAGCAAGTCTAATTTCTCATCAAAAAGGGCTTCGTAGTCTTTCAAATCATATCCAAACAAGGGAAAAGATTCCGTGAAAGAACCCCTTCCGGCCATAATCTCCGCTCGTCCATTTGATAAAGCATCGATAGTGGCATACTGTTGGAACAAGCGAATCGGATCCATGCTCGAGAGAATGCTGACTGCACTGGTCAAACGGATTTTCTTGGTATTGACTGCCCCAGCTGCCAGAACAATCTCTGGAGCAGATATCGCAAAATCCGCTCGATGGTGCTCACCAATCCCATACACATCCAAACCAACCTTGTCAGCCAGTTCAATCTCTGCCACCAACTGACGAATGCGTTCGGCATGACTGTAAGTTTGCCCAGTCCCTTCAAGCTCCGTTGTTTCCCCAAATGTTGAAATTCCCAATTCTACCATTGCGATTCTCCCTGTCTACCTCTGTCCTTCAATTTGAAAAATTATTCTAACACAAATCTTGAGTACAAGCAACCGATTTGCTTACAAGAAAAAGCCTAGATAACTAGACTTTTTTAGCTTATTCTACCGTTACTGATTTAGCAAGGTTACGTGGTTTATCCACATCAAGGCCACGGTGGAGGGTTGCAAAGTAAGCGACCAATTGTGTTGGTACGACCATTGAAATTGGTGAGAGGTAAGGGTGGACGGTCGTAAGAACGATGTCGTCTGTATCTTTAGCAACATTCTCTTCTGCTATAGTGAGAACCTTGGCACCACGGGCTGCCACTTCTTGGATATTTCCACGAGTGTGGTTGGCAAGGACTGGATCTGACAAGAGGGCCAAGACAGGCGTTCCCTCTTCAATCAAGGCAATAGTTCCGTGCTTGAGTTCTCCTGCCGCAAAGCCTTCACACTGGATGTAAGAAATCTCTTTGAGTTTTAGACTTGCTTCCATGGCTACGTAGTAATCTTGACCACGTCCAATGTAAAAGGCATTGCGAGTTGTTTCAAGAAGCTCACGAACCTTGGCTTCAATGTTTTCTTTCTCTGAAAGAGTTGATTCGATAGACTGAGCTACGATTGACAACTCATGAACCAGGTCAAAGGCTTGCGCTTTATCATTACCATTTGCTTCTCCAACTGCTTTTGCAAGGAAGGCAAGGGCTGCGATTTGCGCTGTATAAGCCTTGGTTGAGGCTACGGCAATTTCAGGTCCTGCATGAAGGAGCATGGTATGGTTAGCTTCACGAGAAAGAGTTGAACCTGGGACGTTTGTCACTGTCAAGCTTGGGATTCCCATTTCATTAGCCTTGACCAAAACCTGACGGCTATCCGCTGTTTCACCAGACTGGCTGATAAAGATGAAGAGTGGTTTCTTGCTGAGAAGTGGCATACCGTAGCCCCACTCAGATGAGATTCCAAGTTCAACTGGCGTATCTGTCAATTCTTCCAGCATCTTCTTAGAAGCAAATCCTGCGTGGTAAGATGTCCCAGCTGCAAGGATGTAGATACGGTCTGCGTCTTGAACAGCCTTGATGATAGCTGGGTCTACGACAACTTGACCAACCTCATCTGTGTAGGCTTGTATCAACTTACGCATCACTGTTGGTTGCTCATCGATTTCCTTAAGCATGTAGTAAGGATAAGTTCCCTTACCGATATCAGACAAGTCAAGTTCAGCAGTGTAACTAGCACGCTCACGACTGTTACCATCATAGTCTTGAACTTCGACACTATCAGCCTTGACGATTACCAACTCTTGGTCATGAATTTCCATGTATTGGTTGGTCTCACGAATCATAGCCATAGCATCTGAGCAGACCATGTTATATCCTTCCCCAAGACCAATCAAAAGTGGTGATT